>JABIUH010000332.1 GCA_018701055.1 Woeseia sp.
CGCGTCGTCAGTAGTCGGACTCAAGTCCGGATCAATGTCGATTTCGGCCGTATGGCGTTTGTTACGACGTATGTAGTCAATGAAACAATTGTGGGCGACACGAAAGAGATAGGTCGAAAACCGGGCCGTCGGCCGATAATTCTGACGCGCATTGATGATTTTGCCCCAGGCCTCCTGAAAAAGGTCCTCAGCTGTCGCGTGATTCAGGGACAGGCGCAATAAATATCGGTATAGCGAATCATTGTGGCGACGATAGAGGACTTCGAACGCGGCGATATCGCCGCCCTGATAGCGCAACATCAGCGCCGAGTCCTCGAGATTGTCAGTCATCTCGCGAGCATAAGCCCTGTCCTCGTGTGTGCCTAGCGAAGACTTTATGGACGGCCCAACTGTCGCCAAAAGACTCATTGGATGGGGCGTTCCGAATCGACTCGCACGCTAAAAGCCAGAGAAAGACAGCCGCAAGTCTGCAGGATCCGTTGTCCTTGGTGACGAGAATATCTGACATAACCAATTGAAATACAAAGTGTATTGTTCTTTTGCATACTTGATTAAACGTAGCGACATTCCCAATTGGGTTAATTGATCGGAGAGCTTGCAATCAGCTATTATAGCGTTATAGTTAACTATAACGCTAAGTCACTAAAACGAGGACCGGGCGCGGCAGCACCAGCGACAACAATGGACAAACAATTTATTCGAATGACCAGCGGTTGGATTCCCGTATCAGTTATGGCTCTGCTAACCGTTGCCCTAATTGCGGGCCAGGCACGGGCCAACCTGCCAATAGACATCGTTACGGCACAGGTTCCATCAGCGACGACCAGCCTGGGCGTGGCATTGAACGCTGAATTGCTGCGAAAACTTGAATCGTTGCCCGCGAGTGTCAATACGCTTTTGATCGTTCCTGAGAATGTCAGGCGACGACCTGATAAGAGAATTCTCCGCAAAGAGCTCTCCAGTGACCAAGCCATTCGTCGAATTCGGCAGTAACGGACGGAACATCTGATGAGCACTTCTACTCAGCACTGGTATCAACTCCTTGGGCAAATCGGCAGATGGTTGCCGCTGCGAACATACGGCGAGCTTGTGCTCAGGCCTGTTACCATTGCCGACCGAGCCGCTAACGCTGAGATTGCGTTCAGCACCGCAGATAATAAGAAATGATCGGGGCTGGATACGCGATGGATCTCAAATGGAATGATGACCTACCTATTTATCGCCAGTTGCGAGATAGGGTAGTCGCGATGATGTTGGAGGGCGCGCTGAATGATGGTGATGCATTGCCATCCGTTAGGAACGTTGCTGCAGAGTATCGACTAAATCCACTGACTGTTCTCAAGGGCTACCAAGAACTGGTAGATGAGGGCCTGGTCGAGAAAAAACGCGGACGCGGCATGTTTGTTACAGAAGGCGCTTGTAAGCAGCTTCTCAAAGACGAACGCCGACGGTTCATCGAAAAAGAATGGCCGTTGGTTGCCGCGACGATCGTACGGCTTGGTCTAAGCACAGACGACTTGCTCCAAGCGGTCGACGCAACGGCAGCAGAACAAAAAAGAAAAGGAAAGAGTCATGACTAGCCTGGTCAGCGCCCGCAATGTATCCAAAAGTTACGGAACCACGCGTGCCGTAGACGATGTCAGTTTTGAGATCGAGAAAGGTCGAATTATGGGTCTCATCGGACCAAACGGAGCCGGCAAGACCACGCTGCTGAAAGCCGTATTAGGCCTTACTGACTGCCAGGGCAGTTTGTCCGTGCTGGGCCTCGACCCGTTTCGACAACGCAAAGAACTGATGCAGAACATTTGCTTTATTGCCGATGTCGCCGTGTTGCCACGTTGGATCAAGGTGTCGCAATTACTCGACTTTTTACAGTCAATTCACCCACGTTTTTCGCGCGAAAGAGCGGAAGAGTTGCTCTCGCAAACGAAAATTAGGAAAACGGCAAAAGTTAGAGAACTGTCAAAGGGAATGGTTACGCAGCTGCATCTGTCGATCATTACCGCAATCGATGCAAAACTTTTAGTGCTGGATGAACCAACGCTGGGGTTGGATATTATTTTCCGAAAAGATTTTTACGCGAATCTTCTAAACGATTATTTCGATGAAGAACGCACGATCATCATCACGACGCACCAAGTAGAGGAAATCGAAAACCTGTTGACCGATGTCATGTTTATCGATGATGGCAGAGTACTCCTGGATGCGCAGATGGATGATCTCTCTTCTCAATTCGTCGAGTTAATGACGACGTCTGAGAATGCAGCGCAAGCACAACAGTTCAATCCAATTTATGAAAAAGACGTCTTCGGCAAAAAAGTGCTGACGTTTGAAGGCATTGATCGAGACAAACTGGCCGGACTCGGTGAACTACGTACGCCGAACGTTGCTGATCTGTTCGTTGCCAAAGTTAAAGGAGGCGCAAAATGATTACGGGTCAAATTGCGCTCATTAAACGTGAACTTTGGGAACACCGTTCGCTTTATCTGACGCCCGCCGTCATCGCGCTCCTATTGTCATTGGGCACTGTCACCGGTCAGGCAACATTTTCCGCTTTTGGCCATGCCGTTGATCTTGCCATGCTCGGGGGTGCAAATCTAGGCGACAACGAACGTGCCGCTGCGATAACAGCACTTATGGCGATCGTCTCGGTATTTTTCGTGATTGGCATGTGGTTCCTGACGATCTTTTATACGTTGGACGCGCTTTATGCAGAACGCAAAGACCGCAGTATCTTGTTCTGGAGATCCATTCCCTGCACCGATTTCGAAACAGTATTATCAAAACTCTTAACAGCTCTATTTGTTGTTCCGCTGATCACATTCGGCTTCGTCGTTGTCACGCATCTTGTAGTACTTGCGATATCCAGTATTTGGATCAGTTTTCAGGGTGCGGATGTGGGCCACATGATTTGGAGTGCCGCGCCGTTACTCGATAATTGGTTGGCAACTCTGGCGTTTCTAATCGCGGTGCCGCTATGGTCTGCACCATTTATTGGTTGGTTTCTGTTTATCTCGGCATTTACGAAACGGGGACCGTTCATGATGGCAGTACTCCCTTTGCTGATCCTGCCGATGCTTGAGAAGATACTTATTGGCAGTTCCATCGTCGCCGAAGCGTTCTATATCCGCGCATGGAAAATGCCTCTATTTAAGGGCATGGATCCAACTGACTTCTTTGATCAAGATAGCCAGTCGGTACCTGAGGCGGTAAGTCTTCTAGACATGATGGACCTCAGTGGATTCCTCATCAGTGGAAGTCTGTGGACCGGACTTATTGTGTGTGCATTGTTCACTACTGCGGCTATCTACGTCAGGCGCTATCGGGATGATTCCTAAGTTCTAGGTGGAGTGCATCCGCAAGCCATTAAGAGTTATCCTGGCGCACATCCAGGTTGTGTTTCCGATGCTATTTGAGATATCTGTTTTGATTTGTCCACCAATCGATATACGGATCGTTCGACGGCGTTTTTCAACTCCCGAACATTTCCCGGCCAATCGTGTCGCAATAAAGACGACGAAGCTCGCGCGCTGAAACCAGGAAAGAGAGGTAGTCCCATCTCGCTTACCATGTTGAGCGCGAAGGCATAGGCGAGGGGCAATATGTCTTCTATTCGCTCGCGTAGTGGCGGCATGGTTATGACGTCAAATGCGAGTCGATCTAACAGGTCTTCTCGAAATTTACCTGCGGCAGTTAAAGCCTGAAGGTCCGCATTGGTAGATCCTGCGATGCGGACATCGACTGACAGTGTATGGCTACCACCGACCCGTTGAAGTTCACCGTATTCGATTACACGGAGAATCTTCTCCTGCATGCGAAGAGAAATTGTCGCTAGTTCATCGAGCACTAGTGTGCCACCGTCGGCGCGTTCGAAATGACCGACATGCGCCCGCACTGCCCCGGTAAACGCGCCTGCTTCATGTCCAAACAATTCCGACTCAAGTATTGATTCCGTGAGTGCCGCGCAGTTCACTTTCACGAGGGGCTGATCCCAGCGATTAGACAGGAAGTGTAGCCGTGACGTAATGAGCTCCTTGCCTGTCCCTCGTTCACCGACAACCAGTAAGGGCTTATTCAATGGTGCCGCGCGTGAGACATGCTCAAGCATTTCGAGGAACGCCGGAGCCTGGCCAATGATGTGTTGTGCAGGTTTTTCAGCAGACATTAGCTAAATAAACGAAATATTCGTTAAAAAAACAAATAAATAGCCTAATTGATTATAAATTGTAAGCTGACCTGATTCGAGAATCGACGAGTAACCCTTTAAAAACAACAAGTTGTAGGTGTCGAGCCGAGTTGGCACGGATGCTGCAAAAGTATTGATAAACCGTTCGTAAGCAAGAGGATAAATCAATGGGAATATTCACGAGATTCAGCGACATCGTGAACTCGAATATCAACGCGATCCTGGATAAAGCCGAGGATCCGGAGAAAATCGTACGTCTGATGATTCAGGAAATGGAGGACACACTGGTTGAGGTCCGGTCGGCTGCTGCAAGGTCCATCGCTGACAAAAAAGCCCTGAACAGAAAACTGGCGCACCTTGAGCGCGAAGAGAGCGACTGGGGCATGAAAGCGGAGCTCGCATTACGTAAGGGTAGAGAAGATTTGGCGAAGGCCGCCCTGGTCGAGAAATCCCGCGCTACAGCTGCAGTCTAGCTTATACGTGCCGACTACTCCGCCATAGACGACGGCCTCACCAAGCTGAATGAAGACATCGCGAAACTTGAGAATAAACTTCAGGACGCGAAAGCACGCCAGAAATCATTGTTAGCGCGACACAAAACAGCGAATAGTCGATTGGCGGCCCGCAAAAAGATTCACGACTACCAGATTGACGACGCAATGGTTCGTTTCGAACAGTACACGCGTCGAATCTACGACGTTGAGGGTCGTATAGAGGCCTACGATCTTGGCTTACCGAAAGACTTGAACCACGAGTTCGCAGGATTGGAAGCAGAAGAATCAATCGCAAAGGAGCTCGACGATTTAAAAAAGCGCGTGTCTCGGGAATCGGATACGTCGACTGAGGTGAATTAATTGATTTTTGGGCTTGGTGAATTACTCACTATCCTTTTGATCGTTTTCATCGTAATTCCTGCGCCGCTTTTTATTGTTCTGCACTTCATCACTAATTGGAAGCAATCCCGTGAAATGTCGGGGGGCGACGAGAAGATGCTGGAAGACCTATGGGTTCTTGCACAGCGCCTGGAAGCCCGACTCGAGAGTCTGGAAATAATACTGGACGGAGAGTCTTCAGATTGGAGGAAAAAATTATGAACAGAGACACGTGGAATATAGATTATGGCCCACTTCGTGGTCTCTCCCGGGACAGGGAAAACGGATGGATCTTTGGCGTGTGCGCAGGCGTAGCAGATCGATTCAATTTTCGTACCGGTACCGTTCGCTTAATTGCCATCATTAGTCTGGTGTTGTTTTTTTGGCCGGCGGCACTTATTTACATCGGCGCAACGATGCTGTTAAAGGAGAAACCGTTAATATACTCAGGTCGCCATCGGGAGTATGAATTCTGGAAGCGTTACTCATCAGGATGATAGCTGGGGTCGACCATGAACCAGTACGACCAAATACCCAATCGCCGCTTTTACCGCCAAAAGGAGAAAGCGGTCATTGCGGGAGTTCGTGCCGGCCTCGCCGACTATTTTGGTTTCAATCTCAAGGTATCGCGTTTCATCGCATTCATAGCACTGCTAATGGCGATGCCGGTTACGTTGATCATTTATTTTGCGACAGTGGTTCTAATTCCATCAAGTAACGTCTCGACACCGCAGACTGAGTTTGATGCCAATTTTCGGCAAGCGCTTCGCTCATCCCCAGCGAAGACGATGACGGATGTCAAACGACGATTCCAGTCATTGGATTCGCGTTTGGCAAGATTAGAACGACATGTCACTTCGCCAAAATTCAATCTCGATCGAGAAATTCGAAACCTCTGATCCAGAACAATGATAAGGAAGGCCCAATGAATGGAAGTTTGGTTTTTGTGCTATTGCTTGTTTCTGTCGCGATGTTGGCCCAAGTGATGAAAACTTGGATCAAACACCGGCACGTCAAACC
>JABIUH010000318.1 GCA_018701055.1 Woeseia sp.
CGCTGAGATGTGCCGTAATTTGACTCATATTCTTATCTCCTGAGAAAATTTATGCGAGTTGGCTGACCATAACAGTGGCGAGTTCCATATTCATGTTTCCGTAGGCCGATGGCTCCGCTAGGATTACGGCATGGATATTTACCTTATCGGCGCGATAGCATTCACCCTCGCAGGTTTTGTAAAGGGTGTGCTCGGTTTCGGCTTTCCGATAATCGCGTTAGTTGTTCTAACACTATCCATCGGTCTGTTCGATGCTCTAGCTATATTGATCGTACCGACGATCGCAACCAATTTTTGGCAAGCGCTCGCGGGGCCGCACCTGCGCGCGATTATGAAGCGTATGGGACTTTATTTTGCCTTCGCAGCAGTGGGTGTTTTGTGCACGTCACGTTACCTAACGGTTGTTAATGTTGATTTGCTGATTGGATTACTGGGTTGCGTGTTGTTTTTCTTTGCGTTGTCTCGTTTGTTTGATTTGAAAATTACAGTGCCGCGTGAAAAGGAACCCGTTTTGTCAGTAGTGTTGGGCCTTCTGAATGGTGCTTTAACCGGAATGACGGGTTCGTTTATGGTGCCCTCAGTCCTCTATATGCAGGCGCTGGGTTTTCCAAAAGATATGTTGGTACAGGCCATGGGCGCGTTTTTCGGAATTTCGACGCTCATGATGACAATATCGCTGGGTAGAAACGGTCTGATCGACGGCGATAATTTTAAATTGTCGATGCTGGCGCTCGGTCCCGCGTTCATCGGCATTCTCGCCGGCCGCTGGATTCGAGATCAGATTGATGAAAAGCGATTTCAACATATATTCTTGTTTGCGGTGCTTTTTCTGGGCGCATATTTGGTGTTGCGTGCGCTAAAACCGCTTGTCCTCTAATGGCTGGATGCTTCGCAATGGCCGCAGTTCGAGCATACAATTAAGAGAACGAATCTTTTCTGCTAGGAGATACTGCAATGCGCATTCAGAGTTGCCTTACGTCAGTCGTCATATCGTTTCTAATTCTAAGCGTCGCGCCGGGATGTGCTGATGCGCAACAAGGGGCAAACCGGGAAGATCGAGCGCAGCGAGCCGACAGACTGATGGCGGTTCCCAACCCAATGGAACCGAGTGATTCGGTCTGGATCGAAGATCTGACCTATATGGAAGTTCGAGATCGAATTGCTGCTGGCGCAACAACCGTCATTATCTCGACCGGCGGCGTTGAAGAAAATGGACCGTTTGTCGTGACCGGAAAACACAACGTCATTCTTGAATCGATGTGCCCAGCGATTGCACATGACCTTGGCAATGCCCTGTGTGCCCCCATAGTGCCATTCGTACCGGAGGGTAATTTCGACCCACCATCCGGCGCAATGCTCTTTCCAGGATCAATTACAGTTAGAGACGCTACGTATCAATCATTGCTGGAAGATATTGGGAATAGCTTAAAGCTGCACGGCTTCACCGACATAATTTTGATTGGCGACAGTGGCGGCAATCAAAAAGGCATGCAAGCTACTGCAGACGCATTGAACGCTAGCTGGGCAGATAGCGAGGTGCGAGCGCACTTTGTCGTAGAGTTTTATACCGACGGTTGGGCAGAAACCGAAGAATACACGGCGAAGGTGCTCGGTGTGTCCGAGACCAAGAATGATGGTCATCATGATGACATTTGGGTCACCGCCATTATGATGGTGACGGACCCGGAAACTGTTCGATACCGTCAGCGGGTAGCAGCAGACCTGGCATCGATCAATGGTGTCGATATTTCGGATCTTGAAGCGACTATAGCGCTTGGCCGAAAGATGGTGGACTTTCGAGCCGCCATTACTGCGGATGCAATTCGCGCTGCGATAGCGGGCGAATAGTTGCAGTTAAGTCAGTTGCGATCAGTGCGCCGCTAGAATATTTGTCTGCTGCTTAGCAGGAAACACAATTATAATTGTTAACGGCGCCGAAGTTTTCCAGTAAGGCGATTGTCGTCGGAAACGGTTTGACGCGCTGAATCGGCCCATTGGCCATGTCGACAGTCGTTTCACCTTTGCGGCTAACGACCATTACGTCTGCGCCTTTGTCGACAAGATATCGCACCAGCTCATCGTCTCCCCGTGACGCTGCGTGGTGAAGAGCGGTGTAACCGTTCGCATCTCGCAAGTTGACATCGGCGTCGCATTCTTCGACTAGGTAACGCATCGTCGCTAGCCAATTGTCGGGGACAAAACGATGCGCGTTGCCGGCGAAATTCTGGCCGTAACCTGCGCCGGCGGCAACGTGAATAGGGTAAATGAACGGACCACCGACAGGGACGGGTGGTATGCCGGACTTATCTTTGTTCTCAGATTCATCTTTTTCCGGCAACACAGGTGCAGGCTCGCTCCGATCTGTATCAACAACGGTCACACCTTTTTTGGCTTCAGCATTCTTGGCATCTTCCTCGTCCGGGTCTGGCCGTCGTCGTTTTCGCTCGGGGAGTTTGAGACTCGGTATGCCAGTGTCTGCGCCGTACTCCTTTAGCATTGCCATAGCGTCCATATCCAACGCGTTTGCGGCGCGCCAAAAGGGCGTCGCCCCGGCATAGTGAACACCGGATTGAGCAACGGGACTGAACGTGTATTCCATGTACCAAAGTCGAGTTTTTAGCCTGACATTTGGATCAGCGCCTGCTTCCAGAAGCACTCGCATAACATCTAAGTGTGTCGCATCTTGCTGATGATGTTCGGTGGGATGAGCATAGGACGCGCGTGGTGCCCATTGACGCTCAATGGCGGCAAATAATGGTGTTGTTCCGGCAGCACTGGTCAGATTGGGGTCGGCGCCCAATTCGACGAGCAACGGCACAAGATCAAACTGTCCATTAATCGCCGCGAGTAACAACGGCGATGTGTGATCGCCTGCTGTCGGCTGATTAACGTCTGCGCCACCTTCGATCAGCGTTAGGACGGCATCTGTATGGCCCTGACGAATAGCGTGATGCAGCGGTGCAAGGCCGCCCCAACTTCCAACTAACTCGCCATAAGTCGGCGGCTTAGGTTCAGCGCTATTATTTTCGACGGGATAGCCGTCTATCGGTTCGCCGTCCGCATTGTATGTGACGACATTAATGCACTTATTGTTTGAGTCTTCTTCTTCCGCGGCCTCATTTTCCGGGTCGTCGTCATCGCAAGTTGGATTGGGCACGTCGGGCCACTTTCGTTGGATTTCCCTTGAGGCTTCGACTGCTGCCTGCACTTGGCTTGGTTGTGGCTGCCAATTCGGTCCACCGCCTTCTTTGGCTTTGAACTCCGCCAGAAATTGTTCCAGGCGATTTTCTGCTGCTTTGTCTGCCTTCTCCATCTTGCCAGTATCGACAGATTTGGAGGTGATTGACGGATCTGCACCGGCGTCTAGCAGGACACTCATTACTTCGATGCGGTTCGCAGCAGACGCAAACACAAGCGGCGTTTGTCCCCATGCACCTTCAATGGCGTCAACATCGGCACCGGCACGCAAGAGCAATGCAGTGAGATCAGCGTTTCCCGACGCGGCAGCAAGGTGTATGGGCAGAACGCCAGAGTTAGTCGTCGACGCCATGACATCTGCGCCCGCACTTATGAGTGCATTGGCAACCCCTAGTCGACCACGGCGAGTCGCTATATGCAGCGCAGTATAGTGGCCGATTCGCGTTCCCGCTTCGAGATTGGCCCCGGCAAAGATCAGCATTTCGGCTAATGCGGTATCGCCACGATCGGCCGCCCAGTGCAGCGCAGTCATGCCGTCGCCCTGTGCAGCACTTACATCCGCACCAGCGCGCAGCATTTGCTGCACCGTTTCAATATCACCACGTGACGCAGCATCGACCAAGGGACTGATGGCCGCTTTCAGCGTAGTCATATGAAGTGACAACAGCACTAGTATTAGAAGTTTATTTTTCATCTGCTGACTCGTCTAAATTGATAATTCGCCAGAACTGTCACCAAAACTTTCAAGATCATGCCCGAGCCAGTTCAACATCGTTAGCTGAGCATTCGCCATGGGCGTTTCGTCTGCTGCTTTGACATGTGCACCACCCTTGTGATGACCGCTTGCCCCGCCCACTACGAACAATGGCACGCGGCGGTGATTGTGCAGATTCGAATCCCCCATTGGTGATCCCCACATAATCAACGACTGATCCAACAGGCTGCCATTTCCGTCACTGGTTTCTTCCAGGCGCTGCAGCAAATAGGCGAGTTGTCCGACGCGATATTGGCAAATCTTATTAAACTCAAGTACGCCGCTCTCCTTGCCGCCGTGATGCGAGGCCGGATGAAACGCTCGGTCGGAGCCACTTTCCGGAAAGCTTCGATTCGACGCGTCGCGACCGGTTTTTAATGAAATGACCCGGGTCATATCGGTCTGAAATGCCAGCACCTGCAGTTCAAACATGAGTCGAATATGTTCAGAGTAAGAATCCGGGACCCCAGGTGGCGCACCCGGTAGGGCACGTTCTTCGCCGGCCGTATTATCGGATTCGACCATTTGGATCCTGCGCTCTATTTCACGCACATTTTCCAGGTAGTGACTGATGCGTCGCCGATCGACTGCGCCAAGGTTCTTGTTCATATCGGACACTTCGGTCGCGACCCAATCAAGTATGCTGCTGTGTGTCTTTCGACGTGTGGCTCGTTCCGCGGCGCTACCACCCGCACCAAATAATAGATCAAATGCGGTGCGCGGATTGCGAATCATAGGTAATGGTTGAGTCGGAGACGCCCAACTAATGCTTTCTGTATAAGCACAGGAATAGTTGTAGTCGCAGCCACCGCCCTTGTCGTTCGGTTCGAGACATAATTGCAACGAGGGCAATAGATTGTCTTGCCCGAAGCGCTGCGCATGCAGTTGATCCATCGATATGCCGCAATGTAGATCGGAGCCTTGTGTCTGTTTCGGATGAGACTGGGTCAAGAAAACAGCTGACGAGCGAAAATGATCGCCACCGACTTCGGGAGGGCTAAAAGCCTCTGCCATGCGTACATCAGTGTTACTCACAATAGTCAGGTGTTCTCGCCATGGCTCTAGCGATTTTAACGCGTTAGTCGGCAACATTTCGTAATCGCGACCTTCAGTGGAAGGCGCGAAAAGGAATTGCGTCTGGCCCCATTCATTACTACCGGGCAAACCATGCACTTCCTCAATGCAGAGAAGTCGGGTGCGCTGACTGTCTGCGGATTTGCCAAATGCGGGGACCATTGCGTCGAGTAACGGCAACGCGACTGATGCGCCTGCGCCGCGAAGAAATGCTCTGCGCGCAATTTTCTTTTTTGTTACAAAGTTCATTTTTATCAGCCTCTACAGCTATTTTTTTCTTCTAGCGAGCTAAAATTTCAGCGTCATCGCCGTCCGGCAATGACGCGTCTTTCATGCGAAACGCATCACTCATTATGACGCCTATGATTAGAGACGTTACGGGGTAATTATCTTTCTCAGCCTTCGACACGATCGCACGTACTGTTGGCATGTCGAAGTATTCAACGCGCCTGCCGATAGCATAGGCCATTAGGTTGGTCGTAAATTCTCTCACTAACGGAATCGGCCGTTTTAACAGTGCGTTTGACAGGTCTGCAGGCGTTGATATTTCTGTACCGTCGTAAAAGGTGCTGTTGGTATCAATCGGTGCACCGAATTCACGTATCCGCCATTTTCCGGTGACATCAAAATTATCAAGTGCAAGACCGATAGGATCCATCACCTGGTGACAGGCGAAACACACTGGGTTCTTACGATGCAATTCCATGCGCTTGCGGGTAGTCAGTACCTCTCCGTCAAGCGTATCTTCAGTTTCTTCAAGGTCAGGAACTCCGGGAGGTGGGGGTGGGGGTGGAGTGCCTAGTAAAACTTGCACGACCCATTTTCCGCGTAGAACAGGTGACGTTCGATTGCCTAACGATGTCTGCACTAAGATACTGCCGTGCCCAAAAATTCCGCTCCGTTGCGTGTCCGGGTATTTTACGCGCCGGAATTCATCGCCAATGACGCCGGGGATTCCATAATGATTGGCTAGGCGCTCATTCATGAAACTGTAGTTGGCGCCATACAATTCCAGAATGCTCTTGTCCTGTTGAACAAGATCGTAGAAAAATAATTCCGTTTCCCGGCGCATCGCCTGCATCAGCTGCTGACTGTAGTTGGGGAACCAAAAAGAATCGGGTTGAACATGTTCGAGGTCTTGCAGGCGCAGCCATAATGAGGCAAAACGGGTCGACAATGCCTCAGAACGCGGATCGGCTAACATGCGTTTGGTTTGCGCCCTCAACGTTCGCGTTCGCGATAATTTCCCAGATGCCGCCAACGCCAGGAGTTCGTCATCAGGATTGGTGCCCCAAAGAAACAAGGATAGACGTCGCGCCAAATCAATATCGGCCAGTGAGTAGGTATCGCCCGGTTTGACTCGCGACGGTTCTTGTTCCATACGAAACAGAAAGTGCGGGCTAGCAAGCACCGCCTCAAGAGCGGTACGAATACCCATCTCAAAGCCGCCATTTTCAACGCCCAGCGCATAGAACTGCATCAGGTCGTCGACGTCGTTATCCGAGGGCGCGCGTCCGTAGGCTTTAGCGGCGAGCTCCGTCACGATATTGGTGGCGCACGGTAACGCTTCAATTGCAGTTGTTGGTCGACAGGAAAAAATTCCGTTTCGTACCGGCGATTCAGAGATGCCGACCGCATTGTGGGGTCCCTCAAGTGTCAGGCGGATCAAATGGGGCGGGGAAGTTGTGCCGTAACCTGTTTCGGTGCCTGTCAATGACCAGTCATGCGGACGAATTAAGTCCTCGTAGGGACCGTCCATTTGTCGAATAAAGGCTGCAGTTACGCGGTGCTCACCTGCACGTATAAACAGAGGGTCGGTTGCAACCGGAAATTTTTTGAGTCCCTGGAAATCAATCCCGCCACCGTAACGTACAAGTGCTACGCGCTCACCATCAATCGATATATCGACATCTTGATACCGCTCTCCCCAACCAGACACGAAGCCCATCGAGAAAATGTAGTCTCCGTCAGCAGGAAATGTATGCGTAACGCTGATGCCGCCGCGCGTGCCGTAGGGGGCACCTTCTACTCGCTCCCACTCGTGTTGAGAAACGGACGCCGGATTTGAGAAAGTTTTTGCTTGAATCGGAGCATCTTCCTGACCAATAGCGCGCCGCGCAATATCGCTGGCAGCAGTCAGATAAGACACCATTAGGGTCGCCGACATACCTTGAACATCGGCGATGTTGTCAAAGCTCGCGCTGATTTGGTCTTCCGGGAGCCATTCAGATGGATCGACGGTCAAGCCAAGTAAATCGTTTACCATGCGGGCATATTCAGCGCGATTAATTCGTTGGAAAGGGCGAGTGCCGGCGCGTTTGTTTTTTCGTGCGTGACGATCCAGAACTTTCTCGAGCGTGGTGATCAAATTCATGATCGCATCGTCGTTGCGTGGCATTTCTCGGGGAGGCATTTGGCCGGCCCGAAGTTTGCGGATCATTTTCTCTGCGACAACGGGATCGAGGTGCGCATCGTTGACGTCGAAGTTTTGCAGATTAAGGCCCGCCTGAAGCGTGAATTCGTTGTGACAGGCGATGCAGGTCTGTTGGATGATTTCGTTCGGCTGCTGCGCGAACGCAGCGTGCCAGCTGAGTGACAGGCACAAGACTGTAAACGCACTGTGAACGCGCTTGGGTCTAGTCTTGAAAATTCTACTCTGGCGAAAATACGCCATCAGGCCCCCCCGACCAAATTTAAATGTCGAACCATCGATAATAGCCTGAAAATGGGGTATTGCGAGGCATTTGAGGAAAATATTGCACTGAATGGCGATGTTACATATTCATATTTATTGATATATTTCAACATTTTACGTCTGGGCGGCGACGGCCCTCGCCTAATGTTGTCAGTTCGCCGATAATGCGATCAACTTTAAAATAAGAAGAAATCAATGTCTTTAGAAAACCAGCCTGCGGCTCCTCGGTCATCCATCGGGCGTCTGTTATTCGGCGGTAACCTCGTTTTGCGTATCGCGATCGGTATTGTTGTAGGTGTATTGCTCGCGTTTCTTTGGCCCGATGCGGCGAAGTCTGCAATGTTGCTTGGCAATCTTTTTGTACAGGCACTAAAGGCGGTAGCGCCGATTCTGGTGTTGGTGCTCGTGGCGTCGGCGTTGGCCAATCAAACGCCAGGCCACCAAGCAAATTTACGACCGATTGTTCTTCTTTATTTGATTGGAACCTTAAGCGCCGCGTTTCTGGCCGTTTTGATGAGTTCGGTATTCCCAACCACGTTGACGCTGACAGTCACCGATGTCGCGATAAACCCCCCGCAGGGAATTGGTGAGGTTCTGAATAATTTGCTCTTCAAAATTGTCGACAATCCGGTGAGCGCTGTAATGAATGGCAACTTCATCGGCATTTTGGTGTGGGGTATTGCGCTCGGACTGACAATGCGCCAGGCGAGCGATGGATCCCGACAAATGCTGACTGACTTGTCCGAGGCGGTTACGTCGATCGTCCGAGTTGTCATTCGTCTTGCTCCGATTGGAATATTCGGTTTGGTCGCAGGCAATATCGCAGAATTTGGATTTTCCGCGCTGCAGGGCTATGCGCGGATCCTATCGGTTCTATTAAGCGCCATGTTAATAATGGCACTTCTGGTTAATCCGATAATTGTATTCGTAAAAACTCGGCGAAATCCTTATCCGATCGTGCTGATGGCACTTCGAGAGAGCGGCATCACTGCATTTTTTACGCGTAGCTCAGCTGCCAATATTCCAGTCAATATGTCGCTGTGTGAACGCCTGAATCTAGATAAAAATACATATGCTGTTTCGATACCGTTGGGCGCGACCATCAATATGGGTGGGGCAGCGATTACCATTACGATATTGACGCTTGCTGCCGCGCATACGCTGGGCATCGTTGTCGACTTACCAACCGCTTTATTGTTGTCGGTTGTCGCAGCGCTTTCAGCGTGTGGTGCATCAGGCGTTGCCGGTGGTTCTTTGCTGTTAATCCCACTCAGTTGCAGTCTCTTTGGTATTCCCAATGATGTTGCAATGCAGGTAGTTGCGGTCGGTTTCGTTATTAGTATCCTGCAGGACTCTGCAGAAACGGCATTGAACAGTTCGACTGATGTCGTCTTTACGGCTGCAGTGTGCGGCATGCCTGAGGCACGCTCACAATCGCTAACTGAGAACGTCGACTAGCCGTTCGATATCATCCAGATCGTTAAATACGGATGGCGATATGTGCAGGTGATGCTTCGCCACAGAGATGACGATTTTTGCTGCAGCGAGTCGTTCGCGAATTTCAGATATGTCGCCATGGTGGGTGTTCGCTTGCGCAATTGTGACAGGTCCCCGCAAATGGCTGAAACGCATCTTTGCGCGGGCGTGGGGAGCTTCGATTGAACACCGCTCCGTTATCCTCAGTAAACAGATTCAATCCTGGAACAGCAGCGCCCGTTGCCCCGCCCAATAGGCAGGCGCTTCCGGTCAACATTACGTGACTCCTACAGGTACGAATGGCAAGTCCAGCAATTCGCGCATGAAAGATTCAGCGCTAACGCAAATCGATTGCGTGTTCCATCCAGGCCTTGAGGCAGGTCCCCATGTGCATCCAGCCGCCACAATTCTCATGTGAAGCTTTCAGTCCTTCTGCGTTCGTTTTCCAGCCTTCTTCGCTGATTGAGAGGCGAGTGCTATCTTCGTCTAACGCCTCGAACTCGAAAACCACCGCAACGTCATATGATTCGTCAGCCGTCTTATCCCATTGATTCGAATCGATGGTGAGTTCGATGCGTTTGTTCACATCGACGGACTTCACCACGACCAGATTTTCTCCGTAATGATTCCACCGCCACCGAACGGTACTGCCTGCGCTGAGATCTTCGCTTGCGCCGTCAACGAAATAGTTTTTCATTAGATCCTTGGAAACCACGGCGGCAAAGACATCCGCCACGGGCAGCATGATTTTGGTACTAACTGTGTAATTACGGGCTATTTTGTATCTCCTCTCAGGGCTTGATAGATACGTTATAAAAATATAACATAAAAGTCAAATGGCCAGTACGAATAACAAAACGAAAAAGGACCAGATTCAAGATGATCAGGTGTTCAAAGCGTTGGCTGGCACCGATCGGCGGCGGATTCTGGACTTGTTAAAAAATGCACCGATGACCACCGGTGATATTGGGAAACGGCTACAGCATCTCGACCGTACTACCGTCATGCAGCATCTGGGTGTATTAGAGAAGGCGGGGCTAGTGATTACCAAAAAAGAGGGCCGGTGTCGCTGGAATTATTTGGATGTTAGCCCTATTCAGCGCATCCATGAACGCTGGATTGAGTCGTACGCCGCACCATCTGCCGGCTTCTTAAGCAAACTGAGAAATGATCTAGAGCGTTCAAACTAGCGATAGCACCAGTATTGGACACTCTCCTGTTCCAAAAACGCCTCCGCTTCTGCGCCGCGAAGCATTGCCAGAGTCGCGAACATACCGGCCTGTGTACAGGTGTCAGCGGCTACCGTGACCGAGCGTGGTGCATCCGGAATGGGCCAGCCGGTTTTTGGGCTCAGTACGTGGCCATAGCGAATGCCATTCTTGAACAGAAAGCGATGTGAATCCCCGCTGGTGGCAAGTCCACCTTGTTGGAGTCTGATCACTCGTTGCGTAGTTTGATCGTTTTGCAACGATTCAATGCCGACCTGCCAGCCACGTTGGTCGACCGACGTTTGAGATGCTCGAATATCGCCGCCGAAATTGATGAGACAAGGCTGGTTCGTAAGCTTCAGCACGATCGCTGTCGCTCGGTCAACCGCATACTCTTTGCCAATGCCCCCAAGGTCAATCTGCATTCCTTGGGGTAAATGTATGCAGGGTGATTGCCACCCGATTTTCTCCCAACCGACTCGTGCCAGAATGTCATTGACACGGGTATTGCTGGGAACGTTGTCGCTGCCGTCAAATGACCAGGCCTCGCGCAAGACGCCAGAGGTAATATCAAACGCTCCCGCACTCATCTTGTGTAAAGAAAAAGAAAAGTCGATTAGGTTTGCGGTTTCTTCGTCAACTTCAATTGGCTGGCCATCGCCCGAGTTGATCCGGCCAATAATATTGCCGGGAATGTAGCGACTAAACTTATCCTCAATTCGCCATGCTTCAGTTGCGACCACATCAATCAACTTCTTGGAGAGCACTTCATCGTCAGATTCGATGAGCACTTCGCAAGGACTGCCCATGGCTTGAAAATCGCCATGAAAAACGTTTTTCTGCTGAGTAAGTTGTGTTACTCGAGTCTTATCGGACACATTACTTGCCGAAGCGATAACCAAGCTGAAAAATAATGGCGTCGAGATCGGGATACATTTCTTGCCCAGCTTGATTCCCTACCAGCAAGTTTCCGGGCACAGAGCCGTCGGCTGAATAGAATTCCAGGCGCGTATTCCACTGATTACCCGCTTCTGTTTTCCATCCGTACTTGAAGCCAATCGTTATCGCGTCAAAGTTTCCGAGCCGGTAGTCGGCCGATGCATTTGTTGGAAATGCAGTGCCGCCGATAATACTGGTGCGATAGAAATCCGCTTCTGTTTGGGTGTAAAAGCGGACATGGGGTTCAATAAAGCGTGTGTCCCCCAATGGCCAGCGATAGCGTAGATCGATCGTATGGGAATCAATATCCCAGTCGTCAGTCATGTAACGATAGGATGCATCCAGAATGCGACCGTTCATATAAACCTTAGCCTGTCCGAACAGGCTATGTTTAGTTCTTTCACCCGGTCGGCTTTCGAATAAATATTCGTGGGATGGACCCTGAATACCCGGCGTTGGAACCCTCGCGACTGGATCACCTGTTATAGAGTCGACCACGCTCAAAATTTTGTAAGGATCGTTTAGGTAACCGTCAGCATTACTAAATGAATAGTTAAGCTGCACCAAAAGGTTTCGATTTATGACTTGCGATACGCCCAAGACAAGGTCGACAATGTTCTTCGATTGGTCGCCATTGCGATTTGAAACGTCGCCGACGTCGAGCATAGGCGTCAGTGGTGTTGGTGCGCCGCCAACGGGGTCGAATTCGTCATTCGCAAACGCGAGCCCCAAAGATACCGTTGTGTTGCGTTTGTTGAAGTCCCACGAAATCTTGAAATTTGCCCCCAGGTGCAAATAGTCATATTCATCTGATATGGAGACGCCGGCGCTAACAGTGTTGAGTCGACCCAAAGGTTGTTGCCAGGTAGCTGCGAGCGCTACCCGAGTATCAAGAAAGGTGTCGTCCAAGGGGATTTCATTTGCCGATCGGGTGCTAACCTGCGCGCCCGACGGGCTGGTAAAGGTCTGAGGGCCATTGAATGGAGCAGCGCCAATGGGCGTCGCGCCCGTCAATGTGTCAACTCCGAGGCTCAGACTGAGAATTCGATCATCTATAAAGCTTCTAATAGCCAAAACGTTCAGACTGATGTCCTGAACGCGACTGTCACTCTCGCCATAGTAGAGAAGTGCGGTATCGAACGACCAATCTTTTTCTTCCTGAGCCTGGACGGGTTCTGCCGAAATTCCGCCCAGCAAAGCGCACGTGGCAGAAGCAAGTGCTGCCGCTGTTGTGTTTGGTTTTTTCCCAGTCATGCCGCAGTCGTTGTTGTTAGTTACAGCCGCATCCGCCGCCGCCAAACCCACGGCCGCCGCTGGAGGCTTCTTTACTGAAGTAGATATGTTCGTCGATGGCGACATCGAGAGGGTCAGCGATCAACTGCATTTCTTCCTTTGCAAGCACGTCGCGTTCCCAGGGTTCTACACCCAAACTTGAACACCCTGCAATCGACAGTGCTGCGAAGATACAAAAAACCTTTTTCACGATCTACTCCGTATCGTTTCTTAAAGCGGTTAACAAGATTGATTCGTATTCACGTTGCTTTTTAACTTTGAAACCGAGGTGCGTCGCGATGAGGCTACCATCTTTGCCAAAAACATAAGAGCTGGGCATAGCCACTACGTCGAACGAACGTGCAACGTCGCCGTTCGGGTCTCTTACTATTTTGAAGTTGACTGGATAGTCGCGCAAAAATGAGTCTATGGCAGATTCTTCGGTATCCACATTGATACCGATAATGACCAGGCCACTGTCGGCGTACTTCTCCTGCATTTCGTTCATCCAGGGGAACGAACGTCGGCACGGTACGCACCAGGATGCCCAGAAATCGACCACGACGACTTTGTCGCGATATTCCAACAGATCCAATGAATCGTCAGCGTGAAGCGTCTCGCTATAGACTGTTGCCAGCACGACGAGCGCTAGTGTGGTGATTGTTGGGAAACACTTCTTCAACATTTGTCCTCATTCAATACAAGACATCGGTCTAATTCCGATCGTTACTGATCGCAGTGGTTCAATTCATGTCGGGCGTAGCGACGATACCTTCACGGCGTTTATCCGCAGCGCCGTCAAGTCCATCAGGTGTCACAACAATGATATGTAACCCGGAATTCTCACCGTCTCTTTCCTGCACTTTATAGCCGCGTTCTTTCAAGTCGTCGGCAATTGCCTGTCCTGTTTCGACATTGACCTCGACTCGAACCGATTCGCCTCGGGCAATGATGTTGGGGTGATCAACCGCTTCTTGCGCCGACATGCCCCAATCCACGACGGCAACTATGCTTTTGGCAACATAAGCGGGTATCGAGTTGCCGCCTGGCGAGCCAGTCACCATGAGCAAATCTCCTTCCGCGTCGAATATCATGCTTGGAGACATGGATGATCGCGGGCGCCTACCGGGCGTTATCGCATTGGCTGCTCGACTTCCGTCCGTCGGAACTTCCCGGGCGAAGTCAGTCATTTCGTTGTTTAACAGGAAGCCGGCGGCCCAGCGTGACGACCCAAACGGCGCTTCTATGGTTGCCGTCATCGATACTGCGTTTCCGTCTGCGTCAATGATAGATAAGTGGGTCGTACCGGCAACTTCTTCCGTTGTATCTGGACTCCACAAAGCGGCTGTTGAATCCTCGCCGAACAAGAGGCCGGGATCGCCTGGGGTTGGTATCGCAGCGGAATCAATTCGCTCCGTCGCGCGGTGTTTCAAATACTCAGGATGCAACAGATCGTTAAGGGGGATATCGATTTCGTCGGGGTCGCCGAAATAGTGGTCACGATCTGCGTAGGCGAGTCGCTGCGCATCAACAAACGCAGCAATTTTATCCGCCTGAGATGTCGCTCCGGAAGAGAGATGATCGTAGAGGCCGGCAATCATGATTTGAGCACCGCCCGAGGACGGTGGTGAAGATGTACAAATACTCAGATCGCGAAATCCACCGCAGATTACCGGTCTCTTTTCAGGCTTGTAGGCTTCAATATCGGCCGCGGTAAGCGTTCCGCCATTCGGTTCGGCTTGCGCCGCAGTAGCGATTGTCTCTGCAATTTCACCAGTGTAAAAAGCGCTTATTCCTTCATTCGCGATACGCGTGAGGGTCGCGGCATACTCTGGATTTTTCAAGAGATGGCCGGCTTGTAGTGCCTCGCCACCGGGATAGAAATACGCAGCGGTTAGTGGGTTTTTAGCCAGCTGGCTGCGCTCCGCCATCATCGGTAAAAAATCCGCCAGTCGTGGCGACACCTCGAAGCCTTCCGTCGCAAGGCGAATAGCGGGTTGCAACACTTCGGCCCACTCAAGTTTCCCGTGTTGATCGTGGGCACTCGCGTAAAGGGCGACAATTCCCGGCACGCCAACGGATTTACCGCTCTGCCATGCTTCGAAAAAGTTCATGACAACGCCGTCAATCATAAACATGTCTACGGTGGCACCGCTCGGAGCGACTTCGCGACCTTCGTGAAAGGTTAGTTCACCTTCCTCGCGTTCGTATACCAGCATGAAGCCGCCACCGCCCAAACCGGAACTCTGCGGCTCGACCAGTCCAAGCACGGTATGCGCGGCGATTGCGGCGTCGACAGCGTGGCCACCCATTTCCAACATCTCGATTGCCGCGGCAACCGCATGTGGATTGGCGGCCGTGGCCATGCCGCCCTTGTTCCAGCCATCGGCGTCTGCGAGCTCAGCTTGCGACTCGGACTCAGCGGTTGGGGCGCCATCATTTGAACAACCAAGCAACAGAGCAAGGAAAATGAGGAGGCTAAAGGGTTTCATTAAGAGTTCCTAAATTCAGGGGATGAGGCACGACGAAGGAACGAATATACCGGAATTGCGCCGGGGCCAATACCGCCTTATGCTAAACTTCCGCGCCCGTTCGCGCTGCCTGTGGTTAGAATTAATGCCCCTTTTCAAACGTACGTTAAGCGAATTTTTGTTTCGTCGTTTCGTTCTCAAGCATTACGGATCGAATCTGTTGGTGGACCTGCAGTTGGATGCAAAAAGGGACACGCTTGAATACGTAAAGGCCAACATGGCAGACGCGCCGTATTTCGAGAAGCACCCCAAACTGGTTCGCTACGCCGTTGAAGCGGCGAGTTTGCCGGGGTTGTATCTGGAATTTGGTGTTGGCCGTGGCAAATCCATTCGCTGGATTGGCACACATGCAGATCGCACCGTCCATGGTTTCGATTCATTTGATGGTATTCCGGAATATTGGAACGGTAATCCGGTTGGCGCATTCGCGCAAAAACAGTTGCCAAAAGTACCCGACAACGTGAAATTCGAGATCGGAATGTTCGATGCGACGATAGGGCCATTCCTTGAGCAGAATTCAGATCCGATTTCGTTATTGCATGTTGATTGCGATTTATACTCGTCAACGGTGACCATTCTTGATGCGTTGGGAAGTCGATTACAGCCAGGTGCAATAGTTTTATTTGACGAGTACTACAACTTCCCGCGCTGGCAACAGCATGAATACAAAGCGTTTCAAGAGTTCGTGGAGCGCAATGGCGTCGAGTATGAGTACATTGCCTATTCGGTGACCGGCCAGCAGGTTGCAGCAAGAATTCTAAAGAATCCCATATTTTCCGCCGGGTAAAATAATCAGAATAGAGTCAAGATTTTCGTGCTATTTCATTGATTTATCAAAACAAAAGGGTTATTTCGGGTGGCGTGTCTACGCAATACCCGATCGAATGCGCTCCAAGAAAAAATTTAAAAAGAGCGCAGGCGTTTTGCAAAATCCGTCTACAATTCCCAATATAGTGCGGGTCGAATTCGGTGGTCATCGTGCAGCCTGGCTGCAGCTGTTGGCGTCAATGATGGTGCCGCAGGCGGCGGCGTGATTCCACCTGCTTTCTTGCTTCTGTTATTTCTGATCTCGATTGGTCGCCGACAACGCTTTCACATGGGTCGCTGAGCGGTATCTACATTACTGTAGCTTCGGCCCGTTGATTAACGCATCGCGCGTCAATTGAAGAATTAACTCTATTTCCTTTTTGCTTACAGCGAACACCGGCGTATAGCGCAGAGATCGTGCGCCCCCGTGAATGACTCCGAGGCCCTGTTTACGTAGATAGTCCTCGGTGCTATTCGTGCCATAACATTTGTAGCGCGAATTGAGTTCACAGCTTAGCAACAGGCCTGTCCCTTGAACGCCCGTGACTGCGTCGCCAAGTTCCTTCTGAAGATTCAGTAACCCGTCGACCAATGCTTGTCCCTGAACCCGAATATGCTTGCGAAACGCCGGTGTGAAGCTCTCGAGAACCGCCACGGCGACATCAAGCCCGCGCGGGTTCGTTGTCATCGTATTGCCATACAAACCTGTTCTGTAAATCGACGCTGCACACTCTGCCAGTGCCAGCACCGATAACGGAAATTGACCCGCATTCAATGCCTTCGAATAGGCTTCCATGTCAGGGCCGTCAAGGCCTTCAAATCCCGGGTAGTCGACAATTGACAGGACGCCATGCGCGCGCAATCCGGCCTGAATAGAGTCAATGACAAACATCGAGCCATGCTCTTTGGTCAACGCGCGGGCACGAGTATAAAACTCCGGAGTAATGGATTGTC
>JABIUH010000194.1 GCA_018701055.1 Woeseia sp.
TTGCGGATACAGTTCGCGCCCAAGGCCTTCAATGTTGAATAAGGTCTTTTGCAGCAAGATGAGCTGTGGCTGAATCTCCATATCAAAGCGCCGTGCGGTCTCGAACAAACGCAGCATGACTTGGGCGAACGAAATTTCACTGAGTGGTTTATTGAATATCGGTTCGCAAACTGAGCGAATTGAAGATTCCAGCTCATCAATTCTTGTGCCAGGTGGAACCCATCCCGAATCAATGTGAAGTTTGGCGATGCGATGGTAGTCGCGGTCGAAAAAAGCCAGGAAGTTTCCGGCGAGATATTTCTGATCAGTAGGGCTTAAAGTTCCGACAATGCCGAAATCCACAGCCGCATACTTGGGTTTTTCAGGATCCTCCAGCGTGACAAAAATATTGCCGGGATGCATGTCTGCGTGGAAAAAATTGTGGCGGAAGACCTGCGTGAAAAATATCTCAACGCCGTTTTCGGCTAACGCCTGAATGTTTGCACCGGCGTCCCTCAGCGTATCCATATCGCTGATCGGCGTGCCGAAAATTCTCTCCTGAACTAATACCTCGGGTCGGCTGTAATCCCAATAAACATCGGGGACGTACAGAAGCTCAGATCCTTCGAAATTTCGTTTTAGTTGCGCGGTGTTTGCGCCTTCACGCGCGAGATCTAACTCATCAATGATGGTCTTTTCGTACTCGGCCACGATCTCCAGGGGACGCAGGCGCTTGCTCAGTGACCAGTACTTGTCTGCGAGCCTAGCAATGGCAAACATGACATCCAGGTCACGTTCGATCAGTTTGCGTACGCCGGGACGCAACAACTTAACGATGACTTCTTTGCCGTCCTGCAGCGCTGCTGTGTGCACCTGAGCAACAGAGGCAGCAGCAAACGGTTCGACGTCGAATCGAGCAAATACGTCGTGAACCGATTTTCCGTAAATACCATCAAGAATGGCGATGGCTTCTTCCGCTGGAAACGGCGGAACTCTGTCTTGGAGTTTTGCCAGTTCGTCAGCGACATCCGTTGGTAACAAGTCGCGTCGCGTTGATATCGCCTGACCAAATTTCACAAAGATCGGTCCGAGTTCGATCAGCGCCAATCGAATTCGCTTGCCAAGGGGTTCGGACACATCTTTGGCGCGCGGGAAAAAATAGAACACAAAGCGCAAAGGCCGCAATAGGTGTGTCTGCGTAATGATCTCATCGAGCCCGTAGCGCACGAGAACGCGCTGGATATTGATCAAGCGCAACAAGGTCTTTCTGCGCATCATGAGCTAAATGACCTTATCAGCTTCGTGTTGCGCAAGAATTTTCCGCATGCGCGCGTCGAGACGGGCAACGTCGTCACGGAGCGTACCGACCTGGCGCCGAAAACCATCGATCTCATCACGCGTTGGTACCGCCTGGCTTTCTTCCTGCAAAAATTCAGAAACATTCTGCGACATGGTTTCATGTGCGTTTTGGCGCCAGGCACTGAACCCCCGGAAAAGCTCGCCCAGGCCATGTGCTGCGGCATCTCCTATGGCGGTGGACAGTTCTTCTTCGACGTCAGGTTTACCGTAGGCAAGCAACTTTTGAAAATCCTGGGCAACCAGTGCGTCGCCGCTAATATCGATTTCGCCGTGACGAATGGCTGCCTCACCAGATGGTCCGCTGAGTTTTGCTAGTGAGATTAACGATCCGGATACGACCACATCCGGGTCATCGATATGATCGCTGGAAAGGTCAATCAGCTCGTCATTAACCACCAAATAGACCGCTAGCGTCGTGTCTTTGACACGCACCGCCATGACACGGTCGGACAGTTTTTTACAGAGTTCACGAGCGGGCGTTTTTGCCTGAATTTGGCGATTGATCATCGCGGTGACCGGGCGCAACAATGGTTCGAGCGAACTCATCTAAATCCTATAGCCGATGTGCAGTGCGACGATGCCGCCAGCAAGGTTGTGAAAACGGCATTGTTCGAACCCCGCATCCTGCATCATCGTCAGCAATGTCTCCTGATTAGGATGCATGCGAATAGATTCAGCTAAATACTGATAACTCGTTTCGTCGTTAGCGATCAATTTGCCAAGCATGGGCAAGATTTTGAATGAATATGCATCGTATGCAGGTCTTAGTGCCGTTGCGGGTTCCGAAAACTCGAGAATCATGGCCTTGCCGCCAGGTTTTAGTGTGCCTAGCATTGAGCGTAGCGCAGCTTGTTTATCGGTTACGTTGCGCAGGCCGAAGGCGATTGTGATGCAGTCAAAACTGCCTTTACCGAACGGAAGATTCTCCGCATTGACCTGAACGATGGATAGATTGCCAGCAATTCCAGCATTTGTCAGACGTCGCCGACCTTCTTTCAACATTGCTGCATTAATATCGGCGAGAACTACCTGACCGCTACTACCCACTTGCCGTGAAAAGACTTTTGCTAAGTCACCAGTGCCGCCGGCGAGGTCGAGTACGGACTGGCCACGCTTAATCGATGCTTGTTCGACAGTGAAGCGTTTCCAAAGCCGGTGTAAGCCACCCGACATCAAATCATTCATCAGGTCGTAGTTGCTGGCGACTGAATCAAACACATCACGGACCCTGCCAGCTTTGTCTTTGCTAGCGACCGTTTCGTAACCGAAATGTGTGGTGTCATCTGTCATCGATCGCGGCTTGATTGACCCATTGAATTTTAGGCCGGCTTGCGAGGATACCCTGCTGCAGTCAGGCGGTCGAGATATGACTGCCAAAGTCGTGGCCGATCTTTTCCGAGTTCGTAGAGGTATTGCCACGTATACAGGCCCGTATCGTGACCGTCGTCGAAAACAATGCGAATCGCATAGTGACCTACTGGTTGTAGCTCGGTCACGCCTACGGCTTCTTTGCCGGTTTGCAGTACCTCCTGACCAGGGCCATGACCCTTAACTTCGGCGGAAGGTGAGTGTACGCGTAGATATTCAAACGGTAGCTCAAAATGCTTGCCGTCTGAAAAATCGACATCGATCTGACGAGATTTCGTACGTAGCTTAATTTCTGTTGGTTGGTGGTCCATTGCTGATTAGAGGTTCCCTAAAGAATGTAGCGTGAGAGGTCTTCGTTTTTAGCCAGCTCTGCCAAATGATCATCGACGTATCCGGCGTCGACTGTCACCTTTAGACCGCTTTTGTCCGATGCTTCGAACGAGACGGTTTCAAGGAGTCGTTCCATTACGGTATGCAATCGGCGCGCGCCAATATTTTCTGTGTTCTCGTTGACCTGGAAGGCAACTTCGGCAAGTCGGCGTACGCCGCTGTCCGTAAACTCCAACCCCACGTCTTCCGTACCAATCAGCGCTGTGTACTGTGCTGTGAGCGAGGCATCCGGCTCTGTCAAAATCCGAACAAAGTCTTCAGTCGTCAAAGACTGCAGCTCGACTCGGATCGGGAATCTTCCCTGTAACTCGGGAATCAGGTCCGATGGTTTTGAGATGTGAAACGCGCCCGAAGCAATGAATAATATGTGATCCGTTTTGACCATGCCGTATTTGGTATTGATAGTTGAGCCTTCGACCAATGGCAACAGGTCACGCTGCACACCTTCCCGAGAAACGTCCGCGCCCGCGGTTTCGGAGCTGCGTGCAACTTTATCCAGCTCGTCGAGGAACACGATGCCGTGTTGCTCGACAGCTTCGAGCGCAATGGCCTTTAGCTCTTCCTCGTCCACCATCTTGGCAGCTTCCTCGTCGGTGAGGAGTCGTGCGGCATCAGCGACCTTCAACTTTTTCGTTTTTTGTCGATTGGTGCCCATGTTTTGAAACATGCCTTGAAGTTGGTTGGTCATTTCCTCCATCCCGGGAGGAGCCATGATTTCTACGCCAACCGGCATCGCCTGAACTTCAATTTCGACTTCTTTGTCGTCGAGTTTTCCTTCGCGCAACATCTTGCGAAATTTCTGTCGCGTATCGCTGTCTCGATTGTCGGTTTCGCTAACCGAGGTGAAACCGGTTGAGGCTGACGGTGGTGGCAGCAGGGCATCCAATATCCGCTCCTCAGCCGCATCTTCTGCGCGAGCGCTGACCTTGGCCATCTCCGTTTCACGGGTCATTTTGATGGCAATATCCACAAGGTCGCGAATGATGCTGTCGACTTCGCGTCCGACATAACCAACTTCAGTGAATTTGCTGGCCTCAACTTTGATAAACGGTGCTTTGGCTAATTTTGCGAGGCGCCGTGAGATTTCGGTTTTACCAACGCCTGTGGGCCCGATCATTAAGATGTTTTTTGGCGTAATTTCGCCACGCAATGGTTCGCTGATCTGCACGCGGCGCCACCGATTTCGTAACGCGATGGCGACAGAGCGTTTTGCGTCATCCTGACCAACGATATGTTTGTCCAATTCCTGGACGATTTCTCTGGGTGTCATCTGGGACATGAGGGTTTCCGTTACTAGTGGTCCAACAAGGGTGGTTTGATGGGTTCAGCGCTATCCGGACGATTCAAGACATAGCGCAGTCTGCCGTGAATGGCGAGTCCTTTACAAGGGCTGCAACGCCGTATTGGATCGTCCGGATAGCTCCCTTCGGGCGAGTCGTGAAGCGGTCGTCCGCGGTGTTGGGCCTCTTGGCAAGGACTAGCCATTGCCGGCGAGATCCGCCTAGCGGCCAACCGCTTCACAACTCGCTGAACCCATCAAACCACCCTTGTTGGACCACCGGTCTGAGGTAATTCTTCGACCACAATATTTTGATTGGTAAATACGCAAATATCACCTGCAATTAGCAGGGCTTTTTCGGCAATAGTGCGCGCATCAAGTTCGGTGTTTTGCAGTAGCGCAAGAGCAGCCGATTGGGCAAATGGCCCACCTGACCCGATGGCCATTAGGTTATTTTCCGGTTCAATGACGTCACCGTTGCCGGAAATAATGAGAGACGTTTCCTCATCTGCGACACACAATAGTGCTTCCAAGCGTCGCAAACGTCGGTCGGTTCGCCAGTCTTTGGCGAGCTCAATCGCGGCGCGAGTCAGATTGCCGTATTGCTCAAGTTTGGACTCGAATAGTTCAAACAACGTAAATGCGTCAGCTGTGCCGCCAGCAAAGCCTGCGATGACCCGCCCGTCTGCCAGCCGTCGGACCTTGCGAGCATTTCCTTTCATCACGGTATTGCCCATGCTGACCTGACCATCGCCCGCGATGGCGACCTTGCCGTCGCGGCGCAC
Source organism: Woeseia sp. (assembly GCA_018701055.1). Lineage (GTDB taxonomy): Bacteria > Pseudomonadota > Gammaproteobacteria > Steroidobacterales > Woeseiaceae > SZUA-117. Next base: position 5,161 of record JABIUH010000194.1, read on the forward strand.
TGAGACGATGGTTGTCCCTCTATATTGTTCCATTGAACTGCTTCCTGATTTGTCGGGGTCGAAATCGGGGTCAGAGTATGACTCTGACTCCGATTTCGAATCCAGGTTCTTTTGTTTTGAGCCAGCCGCTACGCTAACGCTTGTTCTTGATTCGTGCTCGAGGGTGAGTTTGGTCGTATATCTGGGCCAGATGCTGGAAGTCAAGGTGTGTGTACACCTGAGTTGTACTGATGTTCGCGTGGCCGAGTAATTCTTGCACCCCTCGCAGGTCGTGACTGGACTCCAATAGGTGGGTCGCGAAGGAATGCCGAAAGAGATGTGGGTACACGCGGATGTCAATGCCCTGCTTTTTGGCCCAATGGTCCACGCGTGCCTGCACGGAGCGTGGACTTATGCGCGTGCCGCGATTGCTGACGAATAGCGCCGTTTCATCCGCGCCGGCTAAGGCAGGACGTTCTTTCAACCAAGCCGTCACCGCTTCAAGGGCGAAGCGTCCAACCGGGATGATGCGGTCTTTGCCACCCTTGCCTGTGACCGCTACGGTCGCGTCGGCTCGGTCTACGTCGCCGAGGTTAAGACCCGTGAGCTCCGCTAAGCGCAGCCCGGAGGAGTACAAAAGCTCAAGAATGGCTCGATCCCGGGCGACCAACGGGCCTTCACCTTTGATATCCAGGAGTCTGGCCATTCGGTCGGCATCGAGATTTTCCGGCAGGCGTTTACCCGCTTTGGGTGCTCGGATCTCCAGCACCGGGTTCTTCTTGACGTGTCGCTCGCGGAGTAGATAGCGGAAAAACGTACGGGCAGCCGATAATTGCCGTTGGATGCTGCGTGAGGATAGGCCGCGTCGATAGGTTTGAGCGGCGAATGCACGGATGTGATCGTCGTTGAGGCTCTCCCAGCGCGGCAGGCTTTGCTCGTCGCAGTACTTCGCCAACCCGCTAAGGTCGCGCCGGTAATGCTTGCAGGTCAGGTCGGAAAGCCTGCGCTCGTACGCCAAGTGTCGTACGAATCTTTCTATCCAGGCTGATTCGGCATCGAGCACGGCTTAGTAACGCTGCAACGCCCCCGCGACCAGTTCGCCAATGCGCGTGAGGAACTCAATGCTCATTCCTGGGTGGCATCGATCGGCGTCGGCACTGCCAATCGCTAAAAATCCGTTCTCAGCGTTTGTTCCCAACGGGATAAGTGCGGCAGAGCCAATTTCATCTGTCTCTTTGCCGAATAGAAAGTCCCGCTGTACATCGCGTACCTGCCCACAGCGGGGTCCGTTTCCGGCTAGAAAGGTAGCAAAAGGCTTGAGTGATTCGTCGTCGCGCGCCACGGCTTTGAAGAATCGCCCAACGTTGATGTCATTGAACATCTCTGGCTCGCCAAAGAACACCAAAATTGATTGATCGGCATCAAAGTTGCCCCTAAGTGACTCTTCAAGCGTGGTCAGCGTGGCGCCTAAACTCTCTGCTGCCAGCAACGCCAGCGTGAGTTGGTGAATTTTTCCGACCAAGCGATCGTTCGCACGCGCGACACTTAACAAGTCCTTCAGTTGGCGCTCATGTTTCAGGTCTTTTTGCCGTAAAACGGAAACCTGTCGCTCAACCAGCGATACGGCACCGGAGGCGCCGTGTGGAAGCCGTAAAGTACCCAGCAAATCGCTGTGTCGTTCGAAAAAATCAGAGTTTTCGGCCAGAAAAACGTGCACATCATCTTCACTGATGCGGACATCGGTGAATTCGGTTTTTCGTTGTGTGCTCATCGAGTTCTGTAACCTCCATTGTGGGCGACCCTTATGCCCGCGCAGCTTAACATGACTGACACATCGGGCCGGCTGTTGTCAGGCGCAGAACTTGATAAGAAAAAGTCGCTGAATGGACATTTATGTCCGGCGACGGTATTTTACATAAACAAAGAAATTAATAAAAAAATTCTTCTTAAGGATCTCTGATGCGGCACATAATTGTTATGAACGCCAAGGGCGGTTGCGGTAAAAGCACGCTCGCGACGAATATTGCTTCCTACTACGCAGACGCCGGCCAATCGGTAGCGTTGGCCGATTACGACCCGCAGCGGTCTAGTCTGGATTGGATCGAGCGCAGGCCTGATCATCGGCCTAAAATTGTCGGCGTATCCGGATTCGATGGCGGCCTACGCGGTGTGCCCCGCAGCGCAGATATGTTGGTCATTGACGCGCCGGCCAGGTCGCATGGAAAGGAGCTGACCGATCTCGTCCGACATGCCGAAACGATTATTGTCCCGGTTCTGCCATCAACCATTGATATGCAGGCTACCGATCGGTTTATCGACGAGCTCAAGGCGGTCACCAAGGTTGAGCGAAAACAAGCGAAAGTAGGAGTGGTCGCTAATCGTGTTCGAGAGAGCACGCTGATTTTTGACGAGCTCGACGAGCATCTGACTCGCATGCGAGTGCCGTATATTGCGTCATTGCGTGAAGCGCAAAACTACGTTCGGGCATACACCCGGGGTATTGGTATTCACGAATTGCCGGAGTATCTTGCCTGGCCCGATTGGGAGCAGTGGGAGCCATTGATCTCATGGATCAACTCCAAGAGAAGTCAGCCCTAGCCCGAACTATTCACGAATGCACTCGCGCCCTTGCTTGATCCTTGTTTGACACGGGACTTTCTTCCCTCGGGAATACAGCCGGTATTCCGCTCGGTCAGAAAATTCCGTGTCAAACAAGGCTCTGCCCAATCATCGTGTCATCGTGGTAATTCATGAATAGTCCAGGCTAGAAATCAATTTGCCTGATTGCGCCTGCGGGGCGCTCTAAAGACTGGCACGAATTCCGTCTTCAGCATCACGATAGCGTGGCACACAGCCAAGTGTGTCACGCATCTTGCTGACATCTATTCGGCGAGACTCCGCTAAAA
>JABIUH010000440.1 GCA_018701055.1 Woeseia sp.
AAATTAGAGATGAGGCACATCGTTTTGCGATAACCGGTCATCGGCAGCGGCGAGACAAAGCAAGAAGAACATCGCGGCTGGAGGAGATACCTGGTCTTGGCCCTAAACGGCGACGGGAGCTTCTCAGGCAATTTGGGGGATTGCAGGGCGTACGTGGCGCTGGGATCGACGATTTGGTCAAGGTAAAAGGGATCAGTCGATCAATGGCGGAAAGCATCTACAACGATCTGCATCTTGACGGCAATATCTGAACACGGCGGGTCCAATCGTGAAGGCAAATATTCCGAACATCCTGACTTGGATTCGAATTGGTGCAATTCCACTCGTCGTTTGGTGTTTCTTCAGTGATATTCGCATTGAGGGCAGTAATCTTGCCCGGCCTATCGCCGGCATTTTGTTTGGGCTTGCCGCGATCACAGATTTGTTGGATGGCTACATCGCACGGCGACTGAACCAGACTTCGCGTTTCGGGGAGTTTCTCGATCCAGTCGCCGACAAGCTTATGGTCGCCACGTCGCTGGTTCTCCTCGTGCATACAGACCCACGGATTGCGGTCGCGGTGGTTGCGGCCGTGATTATCGGGCGCGAGATTACGGTGTCTGCTCTGCGGGAGTGGATGGCAGGAATTGGTGCCAGGGCCGATGTGGCGGTTGGCTCATCGGGCAAGATTAAAACAACATTACAAATGTTCGGCATCGCATTCATGGTTTACGAACACGCGCTTTTCGGGGTTGATGTTTACGTGTTGGGCTATTATTTGTTGTTAGCTGCCGCGGTCATGACTTTGTGGTCGATGTTTGTCTATTTGCGCGCTGCATGGCCAACGATGATGAAAAACACTTAGCAAGTTGGTAACTGATGGCCTTTTTTCTCGGTTATCACAATAATCTTCCCGCTATTTCACGGATGTCCTTGACAGCGGCCAGTGGTGGGCTAAAATTTCGCCCCTCTCAGGGAAAGGGAGCACTAAGCGGGTGTAGCTCAGCGGTAGAGCACTTCGTTGCCAACGAAGATGTCGTGAGTTCAATCCTCATCACCCGCTCCAATTTTGCAAGGCCGCCTTCTGGGCGGCCTTCGTCGTTCTACCCGAACTAGGACCGTAGACGACACGTGGCGGGTCGGGGATCGTGACATGGTGCCCAGGACTGAGTTGGAGAGGCCACATGAAACATCAATTGCGCATATTGCACCGGTTTTCAGCGACTACGACGAGTCGATTGACTGCTATACGAAGAAGCTCAATTTTGAGTTGATTGAGGACCCCTGCCAGGCGGCTCAGGATAAGCGGTGGGTAATTGTGTCGCCTCCCAATTCTTCAGGCACATCATTATTGCTGGCGCGAGCGGCAACAGCCGGGCAGCGAGAATTTGTCGGAAATCAATCGGGTGGTCGGGTCTTCCTCTACTTGAGTACCGACGTTTTCTGGCGGGATTTTGAGAAAATGAATAGTGACGGTATTCGGTTCGTCCGTGAGCCTAAAGAGGCAGATCACGGCACGGTGGCAGGGTTTGCAGATCTCTACGGCAACCTTTGGGATCTCATTGAGTTCAAGACATAACGATTGATATAGCGGATGACACATTTTAGTTGTCGATGCACGCAGCGATGGTGTAGCGGGTTCCGTATGGAGCTGTGACCTGCTGTGTTTCGATAAAAATAGTTTGCGCGCACAATCGGCTAGTGATGGGAAGCTTTGATTTTTTGCATCACGCTAGGGAAAGTCATTTAAAAACAATGGCTTACAAATGCTTTACATAATCCATGTCCTGACCTACACTCGAACCGTCCGGAATAATAAACAAGAGCCTTTCGCGATACGCAAGAAAAGGCCAGTCGAGGTAGTGCCAATGAATGAGGGGAACCCTGTGCCAACAGCGGCTACGTTGTTGGACGAAATCGAACCAGAATCGCCATTCACCACGAAAATATCGCTTGCAGCAAACGAAAAGCTTGCGTGCGCGCTTGAGGGCGACCAGCTTCTGGCCATTCTCGATAGTGGTTGGAGCGCTGGATCAGATGATCTGATCGCAAGTTTTATTGAGTCGGCTGGCGACAGCACTTTTGTCGCGAGAGTCTCGGGAAGTTGTCGCAAAGAGATCGACGGGTTGCGGCAATTGGTGCAGCCAATCGGTGTGGATCCCGCAAAACTCGGTTTTGCCGATCTCGAGAATGTTTTTTCGAGATTTGTTGCGTTCCAGGAAAAAAGAAAACGGCGCTCGATAGTTGTGATGGAGGAAAACGCCGGAAACCGTCGCTGGATCTACAAGAGAATTCAACAAATTCTAGACATTGATAAGACCGGAAAGTCTGGGGTGTCTATTATTCTTAAGCGGTGTTCGGGCTACAACGAGTTAGCCGATGAGCCGGGACTGCCCAAGAGTATTTTGGCAAAAGGGGCGCGCATATCGCTAATGCCGTTCCGGCCGGCGGATACCCGGCAATTCGTACGCTGGAGAATTAATGCTGCAGCGACCGCAGAAATTGATCGGATATTCGATTTTCAGGCGATTACGCTTATTCACGAATTAGCGGATGGCGTGCCGGATGTGGTCGACGCACTTTGCTGTGCGGCGCTTGAGCTGGCAGATGACGAAGACATCGCGCCCGTGACCACCGATATAGTGACTCGCGCTAGAGAAAAGCTTGGACTCTCTCTGCCCGATAAATCTGCAACGAATACCTTTGATGCGATTCCGACTCTGCCTGTTCCTGTGCCGAATTTGCCAAGAATTGTTGTTACGTATAAGGGAAAGAAACAAAACGAAATCGAGATTGGGAAAAAACGAATATCGATCGGCAGAGCGCAGGAAAATGATGTTTGTATTGAAAGTCAATTCATTAGTCGGACGCATGCCGCAATCATTCGTGACGGCGTGTCGATGGCCGTGGTCGACCTGGACAGCCGGAACGGTACCTACGTCAATTCACGGAAGATTCGCGCGCAAACAATAAATCATCAAGACGAAATCAAAGTGGGATATCACACTATTCGTTTTCTTGATCCGGATTCGCCTACTCGTGTTTCCTTGAATGGAGTTAGAATGTCTCGCTCAGCTCGACCACGATATATGGCTAGTAGCGCAGGTGCTGCCGGCACTGCAGCAAGCGCGATGCGGACGACGCTCACCGAGACCGACGGACTTTAGATAAGACCCGTAGGATCTAGCGAATCGGCAAAAGTGCGATCGGTATGGTCGCGCTTTTGACGTTGTACTCATGATCCGTTTCGGCCGTCCAGACCAAAAGCAGATCCGTTCCATTGCTGACCAGCTGAGGAACGCTGAAAGCGAACACGTCTGGCGCTTCGGCCACTACGTAATCTGCGGATTGACCGCCTTGTTGAGAAACTCGTTTCAGCATTAGATTCGCGCGCCCGCCGCTGACAGATCGTAGCCAACTCACCACTAAATCTCCGTCTGGAAGTAGCGCAGACCCGGCGCGCCCTAGCGGTTTATCAGCATCGATCTCGATGGGTGCTGCGAACGAGCGCCCGGCATCATTTGACCAGGCGGCTTTTACCCTTGGTTCTTCGTTTGCGCCAGTGAACCAGGTGGCAGCGACCGTTTTGCCATGGGCTTTGATGATGGGACCATTGACGGGACAGGCGGCAATGTCCCACGCATCATCATTAACCGGCACCCCTTTCTGCCAGGCACCGTCAACTCTTCTGGAAATAAAGATGTCTCGTTGTTCGTCGACCGTTCTATTTCTGTAGATGGCCACAGGGCCAGAGGCCGTGAGCGCGACGTCCGTTTGGCAGCAATCGCAAACTAAGTCATCCAAAAGCACGCCGTCAGACTCCGTTTGGCCATTTGAGTACGTGCCCGCACGAAGCGTCATGCCACTGGCACGAACATCGTTTTGGTCATATTCATTGGCGGATTTCCGACCATCGAGCCAAACCGCCCCTAATCTGTCGCCATCATTGAACAAGCTGACAAAACCGTGTTCGGTTGGAGTGCCGTCCTTGTGGGTCAGGAAGGATTCGGACCACGTGACGCCTGAGTCGCTAGAGAGCGCGACATTAACGTCGTAAGCGTATCCCCCTGCGGGTTGGCTTACGAGCCAATGTGCAGCCCACAGAGACTCTGAAACGGCGACAACGGATGGAAAATCGGCCCAATTGACGAACCAGTTGTCCCCACGAGTGACCTCGATCGGCGTTGACCAGCCATTTCCCTCAAAGCGGCTGAATTTGAGTGCATGACCGTCGCCGTTTGGTTCAATCCAGCTCAGGAGCGTGGTCCCATCGTGTCCGTGGGAAAGATTGGGTGCCATGCTGCCGTTCGCCGCGGGACTTTCTAGCATGTCGATCGTGGTGTTAGGCGGCTCAGAGGGGGCGCAGGCCGCGACCAAGGCGAGACAGGCTAATGCGCAAAGTTGGTGCATAGGAATTCGTTCATTCATGGGCCCATTATGGCTGCGTACCGGGGAATTTACCAAGTTTTCGATATTCAAATTGATTCGGTGGCGGAGGGCGTTATACTGCGATGCCTCAGCACATCTGTGCTATGTTTTTCTCGCTAATTTTCACGTTAGGCCAACCTACGGCTAGGTGGCAGAGTGGTTATGCAGCGGCCTGCAAAGCCGCGGACATCGGTTCGATTCCGTTCCTAGCCTCCATTTTAAACTTGAGCATGCCCGGGTGGCGGAACTGGTAGACGCTGCGGACTTAAAATCCGTTTCTCGAAAGAGAGTGCGGGTTCGATTCCCGCCTCGGGCACCAATAATAACAACGACTTACTGGTCATTTCTCTAGACTTCCTCATGATGTGATGTGGGTTTGTCCCATATTTTCATACTCAAGATAATTCCATTTACTCAGGATGCAGAGATGGTAAGAAATAGGCCAAGGGCCGTTGCTAAGACTCAAATTGAAAACGAAAGAGTCATAATCACTGAATGGCGATTCGTAGCTGGTGCGGAAACTGGCTGGCACAAGCATGGTTATGAATACGTTGTTGTGCCAGGTATGAATGGGAATTTACTTATCGAATCCGACGAAGGCGAAAACATTTCAGAACTGATTGCTGGGCAGTCTTACTACAGACCAATTGGCGTAGAACACAATGTGGTTAATGCGAACGACTTTGAGTTCTATTTTGTTGAGATTGAGTTGCGGTAATTACTGCAAGGTGCTGTATTGATGCCGTAAACCGCTTTACCTCCGAAAGCCGCCATTGGGGTAAACTGGGTGAAATAGGCGGCTTATGACCCAAATCAGACGTAACCAACAAAAGCGACTATTAGTCACATGTGTTCATTCTGTGATTCACGACTCATCCAGTCGCCAGTGGTTCGTAATATGGTTTTGCTCTGGTGTGAGCCATGGGCAGGATCAGTTAGCAGCGAAAAAATACACGATTCATGTGAAAGGGTGCCAATCAGTCCTGTAGTTAAACGGGTTGTTTGAGCCAGTCCCGCCTATGTCGGAC
>JABIUH010000180.1 GCA_018701055.1 Woeseia sp.
CTCGTTGGAGTCGTCGCAACATTTTCGATCGCACAGCTAATTGAAGGATCCTTCCTGACGCCAATACTGGTTGGTGACAGAATTGGATTGCACCCGGTGATTGTCATATTCGCCGTTGTCGCGGGTGGCCAGCTGTTCGGTTTCTTCGGCATTTTGCTCGCCTTACCGGTGGCAGCGGTTCTCTCAGTGCTCGTGAGATTTCTCTACACTCAATATCTGGCCGAACATCCCGAAGCGGCTATCGTTGCTGACGCGATTGAAAATGCACCCAAAGTACCCACGGTGAAAAAATCTTGAGTCAACTGGCGCTGCCTCTGAAGCTTCAGGACCACGCGGTTTTCGAAAGTTTTCTAGCGACCGGCAATGAGGCGTTAATCGCTTTTCTACAGGATCTCGTCAGTGACGGGCATGGGTTGGGTGGCTGGTTGCGCGGAGGCGCTGCGGTTGGCAAGACTCATTTGCTGCAAGCGTTTTGCGAACGTGTACAGAGCAGTGCGCAGTACTTGCCGATGGGTGATGTTGTGACTGCCGGAGCGGAAATTCTTGACGGTTTAGCAAGCAGACAATTTGTGTGTCTCGATGATGTTGATATCGTCGCTGGGAATGATCAGTGGGAACTTGGATTGTTTCGTTTATTCAATGATGTTGTGGACGCAGGCGGGACGTTGCTGTGCTCTGCATCGGCCGCACCTCGTGATTGTGGCTTCGAACTCGCGGATCTCGAGAGTCGATTTTCGTTGCTCCCCGTTTATCAAATTCACCCGCTGGGTGATAGCGAACGCATAGAGGCTTTGCAATTGCGTGCAGGCCATCGTGGTCTGGAGCTGCCGGTAGAAGCTGCTGCGTACTTATTAAATCGCAGTTCTCGCGACATGGCGAGTCTCTATCAAATCCTGGACAAGCTTGATTCTGAGGCACTGATTGCCCAGCGGCGTCTAACCATTCCCTTCGTACGGGAAGTAATAGGGAAGTTGTGAGCGAGTTTCAGCGATCAGTCAGCCTGATCGAGTTTCAATGCGATTTCGGCAACGCGCTTGCCGTGTGCTCGCGCCAGGTTTTCTTCTTCTTTCGATAGTTTATCGTTGTCGCGATTAAAGGTTACGTGACTAGCGCCGTAAGGTGTGCCGCCCGTCGTTGTCGTCGCTAAGTCAGCTTCCGTGAATGGGAGACCGACCAGGAGCATGCCATGGTGTAGAAGCGGGAGTGCCATGCTTAGTAAGGTTGATTCCTGACCACCGTGCAGCGATGACGTTGAGGTAAATACGCCCGCGGGCTTTCCACTTAGCGCACCGCCTAACCATTCGCTGCCCGTACCGTCTAAAAAATACTTTAAAGGTGCAGCCATGTTGCCGAAGCGGGTTGGACTACCGATAAGCATGCCGGCGCATTCAAGTAGGTCTTCGTTATTTGCGTAAGGAGGCCCGCTCGCTGGTACGTCCGTTTCGGTCGCCTCCGCAACGCTCGAGACGGGCGGCACGGTGCGTAGGCGAGAGAAAGCGCCGGGCACCGCATCAACTCCACTACAAATCTCGCGAGCGAGGGATTCTGTCGCTCCGTAGCGGGAATAATAAACAACAAGAATTTCGGTCATCTTCTTAATAACGGCAGCACGTTCTCGGGCGGCCGACCGATAATGCCGCGTTTGGCATCGTTATCAATCACAACCGGTCGCTCTAATACGCGGGGGTGTTCATGCAGCCAATCGGCGAGTGCTTCCTGATTATCCAGAGGTACCTGGCTTCCCGCATCTTTGAAGTCGGCTTCTCCGCGGCGCAAAAGATCGCTTAAGGGCACACCGATGAGTTCGGCCATGCGCAATAGTGTGTCACGGTCAGGGGCCGTCTTAATGTATTCCACGATATTAGGTTCAATTCCGGATGATTCAATTATTTCTAATGTTTTCCGAGACTTGGAGCAGTTTGGATTGTGATAAATGGTAATGCTCATGGCGCTCATCCAAGTGGCGTGTCAAATGTGGGACTCGGCAACTCTAGCAGCACAACGCGTTGTCGTCAGGAGTCCCGTGCTTTCTTGACGGGAAGCATCGGTGCTTGCTAGTTTTGCGGGGTGCGCAACACCAAAATAAAGAATATCCTCGCACGCCGGCAAGGCTTGTTGGCTCGCGGCATGCTGCTTTCGCTGCTGTTTTTGCTTGGCGCATGCCAGAGTGGCCCGCCTGTGCAGGAAATGAGCGATGCAAGAATGGCGATCGCTGTTGCCCGTGAGGCGGGTGCGGCACAGCTCGCGCCGACACAAATGCGGGCTGCCGAGTCGTTGCTTAGCAGCGCACAAAGGAACCTGTCGGAGCGTGCGTATTCTCAGGCACGTAACAATGCAATCGAAGCTAAGACCCGAGCATTTGAAGCATTGGCCAATGCGGAAAGCACTGGCAATCGCAATCTTCGCTAAATCACCCCACTAGATAGGATTATCAAATACTTGTGTGTCGCCAGTTTAGAATAGCTGGCCGAGTGCAGGGCGTATTCTTTCGTGACTCAACACGTGCGGAAGCCAGACGTCTCCTGTTGGCGGGTCACGCTCACAATCTGTTGAGTGGTGATGTTGAGGTTCGTTTGTGCGGATCCGTGACTGATATTGAGGAAATGATCGGGTGGTTAAACACCGGTCCACCAAAGGCCATTGTTGAACAGGTTGCGGAAGAAAATGTTGCGTGCACCCACCCGGTCGGATTTGGTGTCGCTTAGATTGCGATCTACGCCCTAAACCACTTCAGTCGCAATTTATCGAGAACCTTGTTCGGATACTTCCGCTTACCCAAGCTGCCGTTGTAACGGCCCAGTGCCCGAGGCAGGTTACCTTTTTCGATCTCAATGTAGAATTTCAAAATTGTGCAGCCAAATCGCAGGTTTGTTTCAATTTGCATTAGGTTGTCATCAGGTCTGCCAATTTCTGCAAGCCAGAAGGGCATGATTTGCATGAGTCCTCGTGCACCGGCGACAGAAATTGCGAAGCGATCAAAATTGCTCTCAACATCGATGACTGCCAGCACGAGTTCCGGCGGTAGTTCTGCTCGTCGCGCTTCGTGGTGGACACGCTTTAATATTTCGATGCGCTCTTCCGGATCTTTGACCTGACGCTCGAGGCGCGCCGACATATCCGTCAACCACACTTGCGCATCAAAGTGGTCGGCAAAACCGCCGATCTCTTTGGCCGCCTCACGAAGAAGCGCGATCAGCTCGGGATCCCGCTCATCTTGCGCCTGGCAAACTGGGGTCAGCGCAACGAGCAAAACGGCTGTAACGATAAAAGCGAATCGCATGTACTTATTCCTTTTCGGACAAGGAACGAATCAGAGACATCCTATCCTAGCGATGACTCGACCAAGAGGGTGAGAGCGTCATCACGTTTCATCATTTGTGATTCTTCGTCGCTTCGGTGGCGATACTCCAATTCACCGGCTTCCAGTCCACGCTCGCTAATGACCAATCGATGCGGGATGCCAATTAGTTCAGCATCAGCAAATTTTACGCCGGGTCGCGCGTCACGATCATCGAATAACACTTCGAGTCCTGCCGCCTGCAGTTCAGCATAAAGGTCTTCCGCGGCTTCTCGCAGATTTTCGGATCGGTGCATATTGATCGGAATTAGAACGACATTAAACGGCGTCAGCGGTTCTGGCCAAATGATGCCGTTCTCGTCATGATTTTGCTCGATTGCCGCGCCGACGATTCGGGTGATGCCAATACCGTAGCAACCCATCGACATCGATATATCGTTACCGTCCTTATCTTGAACCGAGGCTTTCATCGCTTCCGAATAATCGGTGCCTAGTTGAAAGATATGTCCTACCTCGATGCCACGGGCGATGTGCAAAACACCTTTACCATCCGGACTGGGATCGCCTTCCACAACATTACGCAAATCCGCGGTTTCTGGTCGTTCGATGTCACGACCGAAGTTCACGCCGACGAAATGCATATCCACCTCATTCGCGCCACAGATGAAATCGGACATTACAGCGGTCGCATGATCAAAGAACACAGCACAATCGAGTCCGATTGGTCCTGCATACCCGGGTGCACACTGGGTCGCCTTCCGCACCGTGTCGGCGTCGGCCATTGTCAAAGGCGCTTTAACGCCAGGCAGCTTCGCTGCCTTAACGGTATTCAATTCATGGTCGCCGCGAAGGACTAATGCAACAGGCTGCTCGTCACCCTCGACAATTAGAGTTTTCAAAGTTTGTGCCGGGTCGACCTTCAGAAACTTTGCCAGAGCGTCGATTGTTCGTGCATTCGGGGTGCTCACTTTCTCGAAGTCGAGCGTGGCTGCGGCTGGCTGTCCAGTGGGTCGTAAGGTTGCGGCAGTTTCGATGTTCGAGGCGAAGTCGTCTCCATCGCTCCAGGCGATGGCGTCTTCACCTGAATCTGCCAGTACGTGGAATTCCTGCGAGCGATTGCCGCCTATTTCGCCTCCATCGGCATCGACGACGCGAAAGTGCAGTCCCAGCCGCTCAAAAATGGCGGTGTAGGCAGCGTGCATGGCCTGGTAGCTTTCTTCGAGTCCTGCCGGATCAATATCAAACGAGTACGCGTCTTTCATGATGAATTCACGTGCTCGCATCACGCCAAAGCGAGGGCGAATTTCGTCTCGAAACTTAGTTTGGACCTGATAAAAGTTAACAGGTAGCTGTTTATAACTGCGCAGCTCGCGTCGCGCAATGTCGGTGATGACCTCCTCATGCGTCGGCCCAAAGCAGTATTCGCGATCGTGTCGATCCGACATGCGCAGCAATAAATTGCCGTATTTGTCCCACCGGCCAGATTCCTGCCAAAGTTCAGCGGGCTGCACCGCGGGCATCAATAATTCCAGTGCACCGGCACGATTCATTTCTTCGCGAACAATTGCCTCGACCTTGCGGAGCACACGGAGGCCCAGCGGCATCCAGGTAAACAATCCTGGCCCGAGACGACGAATGAGACCGGCTCTTAGCATCAGCTGGTGGCTGACAACTTCGGCATCCGCCGGCGTGTCTCGTAAAGTAGTTAGTCCAAACCTAGTAAAACGCATGTATGATCGGTTTCCGTTTGCTGTGGCGGGCGTATTCTACACGAGAGTTTGCGGTTACGACCGCCTGAATCGCCAGCAATAAGCGCAAAAATCTCAGTGATCACTAAGCTTGCAAGGGAAGCGTAGTTTTGAAGGGAAAACGTAATCCGTTTGTTGCCAAGGAAGGTATACCGTTTCTCTTGGTTACCCTGATCCCGCTTGTTGCCTGCTGGCACTATGGATATCGACCATTAATGGTTGTTCCAGCGGCGCTACTCATTCTGTTCTCACTTATTTTTCGCGACCCACGTCGCGCAATTCCAGCGGTGCCACTTGGGGTCGTTAGTCCTGTCGATGGCACGGTGATTGAGATTAAATTGATGGATAAAGGGTCACTGGGCGATGAAGCCCATCAAATATTCATCAAGGTAGATAGTCTGGGCACCTACACTGCTCGTTGTCCGGTTGAAGGCAAGATCATGGATTTCCGCGGCGCTTTGTCGGATTCGGCCGAAGCCAGTGCCTGCAGTGGACTGTGGGTAAAGACGGATGAGGGTGACAACGTCGTGCTGCAGTTTCATCAACATCGTTTGGGACTAGCGCCGAAAGCGTTCTTACGCTACGGCGAGCGGGTTGGCCAGGGGCAGCGCTGCGCTTATTTGCGCCTGGCTGGTGCCGCTGAGGTTCAGTTGCCAATCAACGGCAGGGTTATGGTCACGCAAGGACAAACGGTAATAGCCGGGGTTGATGTATTGGCCAAACTTCCGCACCCATGACGCCATCCAACCTGAACGATACACACTATGACTGACATGGCAGCAGAAAATCGACGCAGAGCTTACCTAAGAGCGCTCGATATCGATGTTTATGTGTTGCGTGGAAATTCAGAGATCGAACCGCCACCGGCTGATGCGCCTGACGCAACGGATAGTGCAGCAGCTGCGGTCGCCGACGTTGAGTCAGCCGACTGGGCAACGCTCGAACAAGCGGTGCCAGCCTGCACACAATGCGTGTTGTATAAGACGCGTACGCAAACGGTATTTGGCGTCGGTCGTCGGACGGCCGACTGGATGATTATCGGTGATGCGCCAGGCGCAGAAGAAGATCAGCGTGGTGAGCCGTTTGTCGGGCGAGCAGGGAAGTTGTTGGACGAAATGCTACGCGCACTCGGATTACAGCGAAATTCGGTGTTTATAACGAATATCCTAAAATGCCGACCACCTGAAGATCGCGACTCCGCCGCGGACGAAGCAGAATCGTGCCGTCGCTATCTGGAGCGACAAATCGAGCTGATATCGCCAAAAATTGTGGTGGCAGTCGGACCAATTGCCGCACAAAATCTGTTGCAAACAGACGCGCCTCTAGGTCGTTTGAGACAGCAAAAACACTACTTGTCCGATGGACAGAGGCCCGTAGTTGTGACGTATCATCCTGATTATCTATTACGCAGCCCCACACTGAAGAGAAAGGCGTGGGAAGATTTGTGTTTTGCACAGCGAGTGATAAACGAAACGAGTCAATGATAGCGCCGATCAGGGAAATTCCCGCCCACATTAGGGTGATGGTCCATAACGACATCACGACTGTGTCGGATGTTGAGCGGCGCAGTTATGACTTTCCGTGGAGCCACGGGGTATTCCGCGATTGCTTGCTCGCTGGCTATCACTGCACCGTCGTAGAGCGCGTGGATCAGGTGGTTGGCTACGGAATTTTGTCGGTAGCGGCTGGCGAAGCGCATATTCTAAATCTCTGTGTTGACCCGATGTACCGCGTTCTTGGCTATGGTGAATTACTGCTTGATGAGCTCCTCCGTGCTTCAGAGTGCGCAGCGGTCGCAGAAATTTTTCTCGAGGTGCGGCCGTCGAATGAGACCGCTATCGGTCTTTATTTGAAGAAAGGGTTTCGCAACATCGCTAATCGCCCAGCGTACTATCAAGCCACCGGTGGTCGTGAGGACGCAGCGGTGTTTTCGAAGGTTATGAAAAAAACCAGGTAGCGGGCGTACGCTCCAACCGTTAAACTCCCGCCTTTTTGCACCGGGTTCTCATGTCAGTTATTCAGCAGGAAGTCAGCAGGCGACGCACGTTCGCCATTATCTCGCATCCTGATGCGGGTAAGACGACGCTCACTGAGAAGCTGTTGCTATTCGGCGGTGCGATCAACATGGCCGGTACAGTGAAAGGGCGAAAAGCCAGCCGCCATGCGACTTCAGATTGGATGGCGCTGGAGCAACAGCGTGGTATTTCGGTCACGTCGTCGGTAATGCAATTTCCATATCTCGATCGGGTGATTAATCTCCTTGATACGCCGGGTCATGAAGATTTCTCTGAGGACACATATCGGACATTAACCGCGGTCGATTCGGCCTTGATGGTTATCGATTGCGCGAAGGGTGTTGAAAAACGAACGATTAAGTTAATGGAGGTGTGCCGACTTCGCGACACGCCAATAATGACTTTCATCAACAAGCTCGATCGTGAAGGTAGAGAACCGGTTGATCTGCTTGATGAAATTGAGTCAGTTCTCGGCATTAACTGCGCACCGATTACGTGGCCCATTGGCATGGGTCGATCCCTGAAAGGCGTTTATCATTTGTTGCAGGATCGCATCTATCTCTATTCGTCGGTGGGTCGCGAAAAGGCTTCCACGATCGATGTCATTGAAGGCTTACATTCCGCAGAGGCTGGTGAGGTTCTAGGTGATGATGCGCAAGCATTCCGCGATGAAGTCGAGCTCGTCATTGGCGCGTGCCCAAAATTCAATCTGGAAGAGTACTTAGCAGCAAAACAGTCGCCGGTATTTTTCGGCTCCGCCATCTCGAATTTTGGAGTGCGTGAATTGTTGGATGAATTCGTACAACATGCGCCACCTCCTCGATCCAGGGAGAGTGAATCACGCACGGTGCAAGCTGACGAAAAGGATATGACCGGCTTCATATTCAAGATCCAGGCGAATATGGATCGGGGTCATCGGGATCGGATTGCCTTCATGCGAATTTGTTCAGGCCAGTACGAAAAAGGTATCCGCCTGAAACATATGCGCTCGGGAAAAATCATGAAAATTGCTGATGCGATTACATTCATGGCGGCTGATCGGCATCACGCGGAAGTTGCTTATGCCGGCGATATTATCGGCTTGCACAATCACGGCACAATTAACATCGGCGACAGTTTCACGTGTGGCGAGGATCTGCGATTCTCAGGAATTCCGAGCTTTGCGCCAGAAATTTTTCAGCGCGCAGTGCTGAAGGATCCGCTAAAACTTAAAGCCCTGCAAAAGGGGCTGGCTCAATTGTGTGAGGAAGGTGCAACGCAACTTTTCAAGCCAATGCGTAACAACGATCTGATTCTGGGTGCGGTAGGGCCGCTGCAGTTTGAAGTCGTCGCGCATCGTTTGAAAGATGAATACAAAGTTGAATGTCAGTTTGAACCTATTAACGTCGCGACTGCTCGTTGGGTGGAGACCACTGATGAGAAAATGTTGCAAGAGTTCAAAAGAAAGGCGCATGACAATTTGGCGCTCGATCACAGCAATAGTCTGGTCTACGTCGCCCCCAGCCGGGTTAATCTCAATCTGACTGAAGAGCGTTGGCCGGATATCGAATTTAGAAAGACCCGCGAGTATTAAACCTAAAGGGTTAGGCGCGCGCTGCTCGCGAGTATTCATTCACTGCGGCCCGCAATGCAGAAACATCCCCTATATCGGTCGCGCCGTAACGTGCTTGCAGGTAGAGCTGTGTGATTTCGGTCGCCGCACCTGACGCCGCATTCGCGCCGAGGCGTCCAGAATAGGCCAGCGGTGTTTCTCCTAAGTTTGGCGTTATCCCCGTTGCGGCCGTGAACCTTTCGTAAAGACGGGCTGCGTCGTCTTTTGGCGGTGGTCGATACCGAACCACCAGAAGCGCACTAATAATTCCGATCAGCACCATGAGAATTGCGCCCAATGAAAGCATCATCTTGCGCCAATCGGGGTCGTCCATACCAAGCCATTGCATAAATTTATTCTGATTGTCCGGACCATAGGCGAGAACCCATTCATTCCATCTTGTATTGATGACATCCCAGGTCAGCGTCAATTGATAAACGAATTCAGACGGCGCGTTTAGCCCCCAGCTCGCGCCGATGCCATCAAACATAGCACTTGAGCGACCTTCTTCTATCCGCTCAGGTGCGACAGCTGCAGTTGGGTCAATGCGGTACCAACCACGTTTTGGAAGCCATACTTCATTCCATGCATGTGCGTCCGCTTGCCGGACAATCATGTATTGACCCATCGGATTTATCTCTCCGCCTTGATAGCCCAAAACAACGCGAGAAGGAATGCCGCCAGCGCGCATGAGTACCGCAAAGGCCGACGCGTAGTGCTCGCAGAATCCGCGTTTGGAATCAAAGAGAAATTCGTCTACAGGATTTGCGCCAAGTGCTGGTGGCTCGAGTGTGTAGAAAAACTCCTCATTGTTAAACTTTTGCAGAACTTGATTGATAAATTGTTCGTCGGAACCGGCGGCTTCGCGCATTTCTCTGGCCAGCGTTACTGCCTGTGTGTTGCTGTCTTTCGGCAGCAACGTGTAGCGGCCTTTCCAGAAAGCCCCCAGATCGACGTTAAGGCGAGAGTCGGGGTAAGAAGTCGCGCGATAGGTGATGCGTTGGTTGATCGGATGGATGCGCGCGAGCTGATGCTGCGGTCCCATATTGGTTTGACGCAGATCCCATTCTTCAGGAATGTCCAGCGCGAAAACCGAATGTTGCCGTGTCGGCTCCATAGTGACCTGATAGGAAACCGGATTGCCGTCGTAGCTGACTTCCTGCTTCGCGTTTCTATCGATTGAGGGGTCGCTGCCGGTCCATGTTCGGCCGTTGAAGCTGTGAAGTATAAATCCGCGCCAATAGCGCTTGTGTGGCGGTGGGGTTTCGCCATCAAATTTCACCCTGAATGCGACCGAATCGGAGAGTGATAGAGAGCTTACGTCGCCCGGACTCATGCGGTCACTGAGTCCCGAGGTGGCGGCGCTGGTGTCGATTGGAACGGCCCAGAACGGTGTTGCGATACGAGGGAAGAATATCCACATGGCAAGCATTAACGGGACCGCATAGGCCGCTAGCCTCGACGCCGATGCCAGGCTACCGCCGATAGTGCCGCGTCGTGATTCGGACATATGTAACCAGGCAGTCATCGTAAACAGGACGCCCGCAATGAGGTAGGGCAGTGACCAAAGATACTGTTCGCGCAACAAGGACGACATGATTAGAAAAATCGATATAAACAAAAGAACGAATTGATCTCTTCGTTGTTTAGTTTCGAGTAGCTTTAATGCCGCCATCACCGCCAACAGCGCGGACCCTGGGCCGACGCCACTTACTGCGTCATACGAAATATAGACGCCCGCGAAACAGGCAAAGGCGAGCACGATTCGAGTCCATGCTGGAGGCAGACGCCAGCGCTTTCTTTCGATTTTCCAGCGCCAGGCGGAACACAATACAAATACTCCGGTCGCCCATATGGGTAGAAACTGTACGTGCGGAATGACAGAAAAGGCGAGTGCTGCGAGTGTCCAGGGCAGACTGGCTAGCAACGAACCATCGGTGCCAATTCGCTTGCTCATTTGTGTACTACGTATGGAGCGGCATTTTCATACAACGCGAGTGCTTGCAAACACTGGTGTCGGTGCGCCTCTCCATGTGCCGGTCCAAATTCGTCGCCGTCAAGGCGCAATCCGTAGTCTACTTGCGCCCGGTCCGCATCAACAATCCAGCGAGCTAACACCGCTAGGCGTTGTTCTGTATCCGCAACATTCACGTGGTCGAAATCGAACCACTGACTGCTGGTATCCGCCCCGGAAAACAACTTCGATAGCATATCGCCGCTTC
>JABIUH010000446.1 GCA_018701055.1 Woeseia sp.
CATGCCACCGAACTTCTTTTTCCAGCGATAAAACGATTGCTCCGCGCAGTTGTGCTTGCGGCAAACATCCACCACTGAAAGCCCCAATTCTGCCTCTTGTAAAATCCGTATTATTTGTTCTTCTGTAAATCGCTTGCCCTTCATCGGTTCCTCCAGTATCGAGAAACCCTAAAATAGCAACTGGACCTATTATGACGGGGCTAGCCATAGCCACTAACACGCTCGTCGTTGCATCAAACGAGTGTAAGTACGTTGCAACGGTTAGCACTGACTATGATGAAACACTTCCAGCAGTCCCCTGCCACCCACAGGAGTTTAGTCAGGCCATACTCAATATGATCGTAAATTCGGCTCATGCGATTAGCGAAAAAAATGACGGTGAGACCGCCAAACTTGGAAGCATCACAGTCACGACTCGCTCGAACAAAACTGATGCCGAAATCGTGGTAACTGATAACGGTGGCGGAATGCCCAACGAGATACGTAGTAAAGTATTCGACCCATTCTTTACAACTAAGGGCGTCGGCAAGGGAACCGGTCAAGGTCTATCGATGGCCTACGCCACAATCGTTGACAAACATGGCGGTCAGCTGCGGGTCGAATCTGAACTAGGTAAAGGCACGACGTTCACTATCCATATTCCACTGGAATCTGCGCGAACCGCATTGACTTCTGACATCCAAGTTTGAATGTGATGGATGTCCAGATTCTCTACACGTCAGGAAAAACGCGTCACGAAAGGGCTAGTTTGTGTTAATGCCGCCTTCCAATACATGTGCGTGGTAGCCGCGTTCGCTGAGAATGTAGGCGCCAGCAGAACTACGCCTACCGGTATCGCAACAAACAATGTATTTCTTGTTTCTATCCAGCGTATTGACTTTTAACCGAATGAAATAAAGCGGGATATTGAGTGCGCCATCTTTGTGGTGATTCTCGTACTCACTAGGCAACCTAACGTCCAGCCATTGTCCACCTTGTTGCACAATTTCTTCAGCTTGCGCTTGCGTGACCCAATCGAGCATGGGTTCGTTCAGGAGTTTTTTGAAATCATCTTTACCCAGGCGCATGACAGATCCGTCAACTGTCATTGTAATCGTTGCGTTTCGTTTCGCATCTGAAATAAGCGCTTCTTCACCGAAAGTATCACCGACACTAAGTTGCGCCAGCTTGATGCCTTCTTTGTTCAGTGGCGTTTCGCGTGTGACTAAACAACTGCCGCGCGTTAGCACATAGAAATAATCGCCTTCGGAACCTTGCTTCAAAACGACATCGCCCGCCTTGTATTTGATCTGCTGCATTCGCATGAAAATTGCTTGAATATTTGCCGGCGGAATTTTGTGGAAAGCTTTTGCCTGAAGCAGCATCGTCATCCAGTCATCGCCACCAACCTTGTCCGCACTGCCTTGCAATTCAGACACTTCATACGAGCCGGTCTGATCCCAGGTCAGCATGACGTCCAAAAGATCACTATCAATCGAAATGTATTGCACGCGATCATGTGCGCGCGCCGTCATGCGGCGTGGATAGAGCGGTGATACCGGATTGCGAGCGCCATCGGTGCCGCCTTCAACGACTTTGGCGATATTGCCATCGTCCAGAAGCTCTAGCGCGCCGGAGACAATGTAAATTGTCCGTTTTTCGGTATCGCCTTCTTTAAAGAGGATCTGTTGCGGTGATAGCTCGCGAATCTGCACCTTTTTGGCAAGGGCAGCGAGATTGTCACGCTTCAATCCATCTAATGGCGAGAAAGTCTTGAGCAGATTGATGTCTAACTGCTCAGCGGTCATTGTTCATCCTGTATATCGCTCTAAAGCCGGCTTTCGCTGGCAACTAATTATCGCCTACGAATGCACATAAGCTCTTATTCTAACTTCAATTTGTGAGCTTCCGATACCGCGGGTCCGCGCTATGGTGAAGCGGCGCACAGTTTATCAGCATCAGGCACAGTGCACACCACATCTTCACGAATCCAGCGCGTCCCAGCCATCGTGAGGCTGAAATCGGGCACCAAACTCGGATGCGAGTTGGGTCAACGTCTCCGTAACGTTTGTAATTCCTCTATCCCGCGCATATTGCAGCGGCCCGCCACGAAAAGGCGCGAACCCGGTCCCAAAAATGACGCCGGCGTCGAGCAGGTCCGCTTCTGTCACGACACCCTCGTGGAGACACGCTACCGCTTCGTTGATCATTGGGAGGATGAGTCGGTCGATAATTTCAGCCGGTTTGGCCTGGCTATCCCTGGTGGGCTTAACAGCTTTCCCGTCAATCCACTCATAAAAGCCCTGGCCTACCTTGCGACCCAAGTGTTTATTTTCGACCATGGTGGCGAGAGTGTCTGGCACCTCACGGTCAAATGCGCTCCCGAGCACTTTGGAAACATGTAATGCGACATCGAGCCCGACACTATCGATTAGCTCGATGGGCCCCATCGGCATACCGAAATCTTCTGCGGCCGCATCGATGGTGGTTAACGGCACACCGGCCTCAGCCAGGTGCATCGCTTCGGCCATATAGGGGCCAAGAATTCGATTGACGACGAATCCGGGTGAGCTGGCACATTCGAGTGGAAACTTCCCTATGCCTTTTACGAATTCAAATGCAGAATCGAGCACTGCTTGTTGCGTGTCCGCGCAGCGAATAATTTCTACCAATGGCAGCTGAGCAACCGGATTGAAAAAGTGAATGCCGATAAACCGGTCCGGGTTGTTCAATACCGTGCGCAGATCTTCGAGACGAATACTGGAGGTATTCGTTGCCAAAATTGCGCCAGGTTTCATCTTCGTCTGAAGATCTTCGTATAGCGATTGTTTGGCTTCGAGATTTTCGTAAATTGCCTCGATGATCAAGTCTGCCCCGGCAACACCGTCACCCGGAACATCGGCTGTAAGACGTTTTTCAACTTCAGCGCGTTTAAGCGGATCGCGAACGCGCTTCCCAAAGAGCTTGGTCGCACGCTCCAGCGCCGGTGTGATGTACTTTTCCTCTCGGTCTTGCAGCGTGACGTTTAATCCGCGCAGCGCACACCATGCAGCAATATCACCACCCATGACGCCGGCACCCACCACATGCACATGCGTCACTTTCTCCGTGGGTTTATTGCCCTGTGCTTTTAGACGATTTTGCAGGAAAAATACGCGTACAAGATTACGCGACGTACTCCCCACCATAATCTCCGCAAATGATCGCGCCTCTGCTTCAAAAGCTGCTTTGCCGCGAGCGCCGTATCGTCGCCACATATCGATCATTGCGTAAGGAGACGGATAATGATCCCTGCGGGCTTTTCGTGAAACTTGTTTGGTTAGTACACGTACGATTATGGAGCGCAGCAAGCCCAAATTTAGTAATTTATCCACAAAGGGTGCACTGGCTTTCGAGCTTCCCAATTTTAGCTGCCGCTCGGCGGCTGGACGCCAATCATCGGCTGCGACAATGCGATCGATGAGGCCTTGGCTCTTCGCTTTTACGACTCGGATCGGTTTTCCGGTCAGCATGAGCTGCATGGCATTTCGTACGCCGGCAATTTGCACCGAACGAATGGTACCGCCGAACCCCGGGTGCAGGCCGAGTTGAACTTCTGGCAGTCCGATCACCGCCCTATCTGTTTCGAGTGCAATTCGGTAAGTGCATGCCATCGCTAATTCGAATCCGCCACCCAAACAAAAACCATTGATGATGGCAACTGTGGGGCAGGGCAACGCTTCGAGACGGTCAAACAATTGCTGGCCTAGCCGAATTAGCTTGAACCCCTCATCCGCAGTTTGAATAGAGGTGAATTCGTTGATGTCGGCGCCCATGATGAAGCCGTTGGATTTCCCTGAATGGATAACCACTCCTGTTGGTGGCTGTCGCTCGAAGCCCGTTAGCAGGTCATCTAATTCGTGCAGCACGGATGCCGACAAAACATTGGCGCTGCTATCCGCTTTGTCTATGCATAGCCAGGCGACACTGTTGTCATCTGTTTCGAGGGTCCAGTTTGTGGCCGTAGTTTCACTATTCGTCATGGTTTAATCGTCTATCTCAAAGTCACAAATAAGCGGGAGATGGTCCGAATGACGGACCTGCGGAATCTCGAAGTGGGTTACGTGAATTCCTTCCTGATACAACACGAAATCCAATTCTTTGCGAGGAGATCGGCTTGGGTACGACGGTAAGCTGTCGACATTGGCGCTTCGTAGGCCGGCCGCACGCATAAACAAATAAATTTCGTTTTGACCCCAAAAGGTATTGAAGTCACCGGCAACGATCACCGGCTTTTCTTTGGTCTCGATCAAATCAAACAGTCTTCTAAGCTGTAAATGCCGATGACGATATTTCAATGAAAGGTGTACAAGAAATATTGCCACGTTGTCCAGTTCTAGCTCAATGATGAGGCGTTTTACGCCCGTATCGAAATAGTGAAAGGTTTCGTCTCGAATGCGCGGCGCAGCAAGAAACGCGTTGCCTTGCTTGCGTACGATGGGCAACAACTGATTAATCGAATTGGCGCCATACTTCGTCTCGTAAGAGGAACTCATGCCGAGTTCGTCGGCAATGACTTCTGCCTGATTAACTCCGCGGCTACGAATCGAGCCCGTATCGACTTCGATCAAGCCGACGATGTCAGGGTCTTGCGACTTAATAAACTTGGTGATGTCGGGCAGCACACTCTGGTTCCCCAGAAGGTAGCCTGCGCCGGGCAAGGGCATATGCATCGATGCGCCAGCCCCCACCCCATAGCGTATGTTGTACAGGAGTAGTCTCATGATCGGGGGCTACGATACACTAGTACTTCGTCGAGGTGATATTTCCTTGGACGGCGTATATTAGGCCGCTGGCAGATAAACGGAGGATCAGGTGTCCGAGAGTAACCCCATTCGTGTTTTTGTGACCCATACCTTTCAACAGAGCGAAGACTACATGCGTGTCTTCGAGTTTCTTGAAAGCATGGAGCGCTTTTTTTACACCAATTGCAGCAAGCCTGAGAATATGCCGGAGATGGGCGGTCTCGATTCAATCAAAGAAGAATTGATCGCGCAGATCAAGGAATCTGAGGCTATGTTAGTGCTGGCGTCTCAATATCTTGAGCAAAATGATTTAACCCGATTTCAAATGGACGTTGCCGATGCCAACGATATCGCAATGATCGCGATTCGTCCCTTTGGAGGACTCTTCGAGTCGCCACCTGACCTGGTTTCCAGGGTCAACGAGCACATCGAATGGAATGAGCGGGAAATTGCTGATTCGCTCAAGCGGCAGGGCCGACTTGAGCAAACTTCGCGTTGGGAAACGATTGAATTTACGCTTGACTGACTGAGGACGCATACGTGCCTGAGGGATTTACACTGGTAATCGCGCATCGTGGCGCATGTGGGTATTTGCCCGAACACACGCTGGAAGCAAAAGCGTACGCACATGCGCTTGGCGCCGACTACGTTGAGCAGGATGTGGTTGCAACACGCGATGACGAACTAATTGTGATGCATGATATTCATCTTGATCGAGTCACGAATGTTGCTGACCTTTATCCGGATCGGCATCGAGCGGATGGCCGTTTTTATGCTCGAGACTTCGATCTTGCAGAGATTCGTCACCTGTCTGTTTGGGAGCGTCGTGGCGAGGATGGCGAGACTGCCGTTTTCCCAAATCGATATTCCTCTGTTCCAGGGCGTTTTAGGGTGTCAACGCTGCGGGAGGAAATCCGGTTGATCCAGGGCTTGAATCATTCTACAGGTCGAAATGTCGGCATCTATTCCGAGATTAAGCGTCCCGCATGGCATAGGAATGAAGATTCGGATATCAGTCGCCAGGTCATTCAGCTATTAGACGACCTGGGATATAGGAGCAAGAAAGATGCCTGTTATCTGCAGTGTTTTGATGCTGCAGAAGTGCGGCGCATTCGTCATGATTTGGGCTGCCAGTTAAAAATGGTCCAACTGATCGGCGAAAACGCTTGGGGCGAAGCGGATACAGACTTTGATGAATTACGCACACCTGCGGGCTTGCAGCGGCTTGCCAAAACAGTTGATGGGATTGGTCCGTCCTTGAGTCACTTGGTGACGCTCAGCGACATTGATGGCAGTCCAGTGTCCCTGGGTCTTGTAACGGCGGCGCACGCCGTAGGGCTCACGGTGCATCCTTACACCTTCCGAGTGGAGCAATTGGTGCCGGGATTTGATTCCCTGGGTGAAATGGTGCGTTGGTGTGTCGATGAGTTACAGATTGACGGTTTGTTTACGGACTTCCCCGATCAGGCATTAGCGGTTATCTAGACTGGATCGCATGATCTAGAATAAACATTGATAATGACTAATAAATGATTGATTATAAACATTAATATATTCGTTTTTCCATCCTCCTCGTGGCTTGGTGTGCCTATAAGTGCTAAGTGGCGAGTCGGGAGTGAGAACTCTGCCCTTCACTCTGTAGAAAATTTGCCTAATCTAGGGAATTGTTCGCACCCTAAAGGAACCGGCAATGTTCATGGCTACACCCGATACGCTCTTATATGTCGCAGGCGCCGCGTTTTTGCTCGGCTGGCTTGTTGGCAAGATTGGCGCCTATCTGAGTGGTCGATTTCAAGCACGCAAGCGTGACCCACGAGATGATCGAATCAGGAATCTCGATGCAGAATTGCGCATCGCGCAGGCAGATAGCGAAAAAGCCAAGCAATTGGGCGAAAAAGCCAAGACCGATATTCTCGAGGAGCAGGACCGAGTTGCGCGGCAGGGCACTGTCATCACGGAGCAATTAAAACTGCTGACCGATCTTCGACGTGACCTTAAAGAGTCCGTAATGAAAACCCGCGAGTTGCGCGGAGAACTCTCCAATCGCGCGGTCGAAAGCGTAATATCGGAAGTGAAGCTTCGTGAGGTGGAAACAGAGTTATCGGTCGCGCATGCGTCGACGGATCTAATCGCTACAGGCGTGTTGGATTATTCCATGGCACCTGATGCAGAGGACGAAGTGGACAGTGCGAGCCAGATGAAAACGGCTACCTGAGTTTTCCCAGGCCCAAAAGAGCTAGCATGCTCGAATGTCAGTTCGTTCACTAAAACAAGCAATAACGGCTCATTTAGACATACAATTTCCGCATCGTTGCTTGGACCATTGCAAATGCTACGCATGATCGCGTTATTGCCAATGACATTATTCTTCACCGCTTGTGCGCCGCCGCAACAAGCCATAGAAATCTCGTTTGAACCTCTATACAACGGTGCGTCGATTAGTTGTGCCAATAAGGCGTCGAGCATGGCCCTCACTGACCTTCGGTTCTACGTCCACGACATAACTCTCGTCGGCGTGGCAGGCACGATTTTTCCCGTCAAGCTATCGCCTGACCAAATTTGGCAAAGTGAATCAGTCGCCTTGCTGGACTTCGAAGATGGCGAAGGAGCCTGTGCCAACGGCAGCCAACAAACGAATCGAAAAATTCGTGGCTATTATCTTGCAACAGATGAAAAGCTAGATGGATTGTCTTTTCGAGTCGGAGTACCTCCGGCACTTAATCATGACGATCCGTTAATGGCTGACGCACCGCTCAACTACGCCTCAATGCATTGGCACTGGGCGTCGGGTTATAAATTTCTAAGCGCTGGCGTCACGACCGAAACTGACGGGTATTGGGTGCACTTAGGCAGTAGTCGCTGTGCCGGGACGATCGGCAATATCGAGGGATGCAAATCAGGCAATCAGCCTGAGGCGCGATTGACGAATTTCGATCCGAACATCCATTCCGTCAGTGTTGATCTCGGTCGACTATTCGCAGCAGTCGATTTCGACGATGGCGTGGCGACAGATTGTTCTTCCGGGCCGATCGAAACAACGTGTGCCGCGCCATTCGAGGCACTTGGATTGGATGTAACCGATGGTTCGACTAGCGGTATGGCGTCGATATTTGGAGTTGGCAGGCAGCTGTGAAGCGCGTCGCACTGCTGCTTATTGCCCTTGTCAGTATTGCCGTTGGCTATCGGCTTTGGTCGCCCGAGCAGGGCTATCAATGGCAGTTGCCGCGCAACATACCGCCACCGTCGGTGCCGGCCGATAATCCAATGTCGGTAACTAAGATCGAGCTCGGTAGGCAATTATTTTACGACGTCCGCCTATCAATAAACGAATCTACCGCGTGCGCCACCTGTCATCGACAGGCGCTGGCGTTCACAGATGGCAGGCCCCGGGCCGTTGGCGCAACGGGCGAAGTTCATTCAAAAAATACAATGTCGCTGGTCAATGTTGCCTACAACAGTCGACTTACCTGGGCGAATCATTTGTTAGATCGGCTTGAGGTTCAGGCTTTAGTGCCGATGTTCGGTGTCAACCCTGTCGAAATGGGACTGGGCGGTAAAGAGGGCGAGGTGGTCGATCTGCTTCGAAATGATTCCGAGTACGCAAAACTCCTGCCGCTGGCCTTTCCGGATGACGAGGACCCATTCTCTGTTTTGAACGTTGTGCGTGCTATCGCCAGTTTTGTACGCAGTATAATTGCGTTCGATTCGCCGTACGATCGATTCCTAAGTGGCGACGAAAGCGCAATGTCGGCAAGTGCCCAACGCGGCATGTCATTGTTCTTTTCAGAATCCCTGGAGTGCTTTCATTGCCATGGTGGATTTAATTTTACCGACAGTAGTACACACGCGAATACCACAATCGATTCGGCTGGGTTTCACAATACTGGTTTGTATAGTCTGGATATCGATGGCGCTTATCCAGAGGGCAATCGCGGCTTAATTGAGCTAACCGGCGAGCGGCGAGACATGGGTCGTTTTCGAGCGCCGGGATTACGCAATATCGCGGAAACTGCACCGTATATGCATGACGGAAGCATCGCGACCTTGAATGCCGTCATTGATCACTACGCTGCAGGCGGCCGCGAAATTTCGGCCGGGCCGTTGGCAGGTGACGGTAGTCGTAACCCTTACAAATCTGTATTTATCAGAGAATTTGAGCTGAGTAATGCTCAAAAAGAAGATTTGATTGCCTTTCTGAGCGCGCTAACTGATCAGTCGGTATTGGCGGACCCGGCATTCAGCGATCCGTTTTCCGTATCCGCGCAGTAGGCCAAAATCTTCCGGGATTTTAGTTTCCCAACGGGTCGCGAAAGTCGACCCTTTTCCAGGCAAAGAAACACCGCAAGAAATAAACGTGCATTAACAGCGCGAATTTCCGTTTAGGCAGTGACGATCCGCGTTTTGATCTGTTTATCAATGCAATTGTCGGTTTCGAAATTGGCCTAGGACAAAGGATCCGAAGACTCGAAAATCGCGGCCGACGACTGGGAAACCGCGCAGCGCCTAAATTTGTTGGGCCCGGCCGCATACAATCGTGTATCGAATGGGCCTATTTATTATGTGAATACGGCGTTTTCGGTTTTGTGTCCAATCGAAATCGCGGAATATCGGGCGCGATACATCCTGCTGAAGTGTCCTGATCTTACTTGGTGATGTTTTTTTACCACACTCGTATCCACTGGGGTCCTAACAATCCTTACGCTTTTCAGCGTAATCCGAGCAGAGGTATACAGGAGGCTACCGCATGCCATTGGCTAGATAGCCGCTTTATCCTGTATTATCGACTCATTCTAAACGCAATTGCGTCCACTACATTTCATGACGTTCCCCGAGGGATTTATGATCATCAAAAATCGATCAGCTTTCGCAACTATGCTGGGTTGTTGTATCGGCCTCACACTTACCAGTGCAAACGTATTCGCACAGGACTTTGTATTAGAGGAAATTCTGGTTACGGCCACAAAACGCCAACAAACGTTGCAGGAAACGCCGATGGCAGTTTCGGTTACCAGCGCGGACACGATCGAGAAGGCCCAAATTCTTGATATTATCGATTTGCAGACCGTTGTGCCGTCGTTACGGGTGACGCAATTACAGACGTCCGGTAATACAAACTTTTTGATTCGGGGTTTTGGCAACGGCGCCAATAATCCAGGAATCGAGCCATCCGTTGGTGTGTTTATCGATGGGGTTTACCGTTCCCGATCGGCAGCTGCAATAGGCGACCTTCCAAATCTTCAACGCATAGAAGTTCTGCGTGGGCCGCAAAGCACATTGTTCGGCAAGAACGCATCAGCAGGCGTCATTAGCGTTGTGACGGCTTTGCCTGGAGAGGATTTTGGCGGCTCGGCGAAAGTCACTTTCGGCAACTACGGCCAGACCATTGTCAAAGGCGAAATTTCTGGACCAGTGACGGATAGCCTCGGCTTTGGATTGTCAGCCAGTTCTAACAAAAGTGATGGCTACTTCGACAATCTAAGCAATGGCTCTGAGTTCAATGGCCGTGATCGATTCGGCGTTCGCGGGCAATTGTATTCCACCCCAAGCGACCGGCTTTCGTTGCGATTGATTCTGGACTATGACGAACTCGACGAGGCATGTTGCGGCGTTGGCAATATCATCAACGGAGCAACTGCAGGTGCTGTTGCCGGAGTGGGCGGTAGTCTTGTTCCGGAGAATACGTTTTCACGCAGCGGGTTTGTGAATTTCAACCCATCTAATAAAGTTAAGAATAGCGGTACTTCGCTGCAAGTCGATTACGACCTAGAGAACTCGTTGATCACGTCCATAACGTCTATTCGCAATGTGACTCGGATTGAGGATGCTGATGTCGATTTCACAAGCGCCGATATAATTGGCACCAATTTTTCTGATACCGATATCGATACATTTACACAAGAGCTTCGCTGGTCGTCTGTCGGCGGGGAAAAAATGGACTGGATGATAGGCGCATTTTTCTTCGATGAAGGCGTCACGTATGACACGTCGTTAAGATACGGTTCGGATGCTCGCTTGTACGCAGATCTTCTGGCGGGGCAGGGCGTGCCGGGCTCTCTTGCGACACTTGAGGCTGCATTAGGTGGTTTGCCTCCGGTGTTGTTTGCGGAAGGTGCGGGTGTGGTCGAGAACGCTGGACAAGAGAATACAGCGTTATCAATTTTTGGTCAGATGGACTTTTATTTGAATGAACGCACGACGTTAACGTTGGGCGTGAATTTCACGCAAGACGAAAAAGACGCATTCGTCAGACAGCCGACGAATACCGATGTCTTTTCATCTTTGGACTTTATACAAATCGGTTTCGCCCAGTTGTTTTCGGCTCTAACGGGTGGGCAACCGCCGATCCCGGCGAACTTCGCATTATTTCCGACACAGTTCGGCCAGGCACAAGGGCTAAGTACGGTCGACTGTTCGGCGTTGACGGGACCGCTTTGTAATCCGTTACTTCCATTTCGAGCCCTACAGCCATTGCTTCCTTTTGTTGATTATCCGAACGCTGTAGAGAACGGCAATTCTGATGATGACGATGTTACATGGACGGCCCGAGTTGCATTCGAGGTAAACGATGACCTCAATGTTTACGTGAGTGCCGGAACCGGATTCAAGGCTACTTCCTGGAACTTGTCGCGCGATTCACGAATATTCCCGGCAGACCTTGCGGCGATCCAGGCGGCGGGTCTCAGCGTTAATAACTTGGGTACCGGCACTCGTTTTGCGCGTCCGGAAGAATCGACTGTTTTCGAAATTGGTTTAAAAGCGCGGTTTGAGAAAGGTGCGTTAAACGTCGCCATATTTGATCAAAGGATCGAAGGTTTTCAGTCAAACATATTTACAGGATTGGGCTTCAATCTCGCAAATGCGGGTGAGCAATCTACCACTGGATTCGAGTTTGACGGCACGTACTACCCGAATGAAAATTTACAGCTTACGTTAGCGGGCACATGGATGGATCCTGTGTACGATTCTTTTGTTAGCGCTGCCGGTGTTTTAGGCCCCGAAGATCTATCGGGAACAGCTCCGGCGGGCATTCATGACTTGAGTGTGGTTGCATCGGCTACATACACGAAAGAACTAGCCAATGGATGGCAGGGGTTTGCTCGTGGCAACTATCTTTTCGAGGACAAAGTCCGGACAAACGAAAATGTTCCAGCGTTCGCAGGATTTCGTGAAGTAAGTGTAATCAACGCAAGCATTGGCATGTCACATGACAATGGTTGGGACGTTATAGTTTGGGGTAGAAACCTCACTGATGATGACTATCTCTTGAGCTCGGCACCGGTGCCATTCCAGGCCGGCAGCTTCCTCGGTTATGCGAACGCTCCGAGAACTTACGGCGTTACCGTCAAGAAAGATTTTTAATGTCGTAGCTTCGACAATCCAAGTAAAAATGGACGCCACATCGATTCTACGATGTGGCGTTTTTTTTGCATGGACGTGACGTCTTCAAGCGAATCGTGAGACGCGGGGAAATGTGTGTAAGCGCCCAAGATACCGTTATCTTCAAAAGCTGACTTCATTACGGTGAGTAGGGCGAAATAGGGCGCCGATATTGGGTTAGTATCGGAAGTATTCATAGCCGGTGGCGACGGTACCCATCGTTCGAATTCGAGCGGCTAAAGCGCTACATACGTAGAATTACTTTTCCCCGAGCGCGTCTTTCCGTAATTGCCGCAAAGGCATCAACGAAGTCGTCTAGCGGGTAGGATTCAGTCACTCGCGGCGTCAATTTACCGTCTTTGATTAACTCAGCCATCTCCATCACATTCTGCATTTGAAGTTTTGGATTTTTCGCAGCCCAGGTTCCCCACCAAACGCCGATAATGCTCGCTTCTTTAAGCAGTGCGATATTTGCTGCAAACTTCGGAATATCACCGCTGGCAAATCCGATAACCAGGTAACGTCCATGCCAAGCCGTCGCACGAAACGCCTGATCAGCAAGCTCTCCCCCGACCGGGTCGTAGACAACGTCGGCACCTTTGCCATCCGTTAGTTCTTTGACGGTTTCTTTCAACGGCACTTCGGAATAGTTGATTGTTTCGTCGGCACCAGCGGAACGGGCAAACTCAAGTTTTTCCTCAGTACTTGCCGCGGCGATAACTTTGGCCCCCATAGTTTTTGCGATTTCTACTGCAGTGATGCCCACGCCGCCGGCGGCACCCAGGACCAGAACGGTTTCACCCGCCTGCAGGTTCGCACTTTGTTTTAAGGCGTGATAACTCGTGCCATAAGTAACCGCAAAGCCTGCGCCTTGCTCAAAACTCAAGCCATCTGGCAACGGCATTGAAGTCATTGCTTCGGCCACACACTTTTCGGCGAAGGTGCCGCTGACCGTGCCGCGCGTGTAAATG
>JABIUH010000448.1 GCA_018701055.1 Woeseia sp.
AAGTCGGTTTGAAAACAGTTAGTGAGGATGACGCTTTTAGTAATATGCAGCTAACGGACAACCTGGTTCAGTTTTCAAGCGAACGATACTCGCAGAATCCGCTGGTGATTCAGGGGCCGGGCGCCGGACCTGAAGTGACCGCCGGGGGTGTGTTCGGTGATCTGCTTCGACTGGCGACATTTTTGGGCGATGGGGTGAGGCTATGACAGAGCCGGGGTTTGTCTCGGCATTTGCGCCTGGATCAATCGGTAATGTCGCGGTGGGTTTCGACATGCTGGGATTGGCGATTGCAGGAGCAGGAGATCGCGTTTCTGCAAGGCGCGTCAGCGATCCTGGCGTCACGATTCGTGAAGTTCGCGGCATGGATGGCCAGATTCATCCTTCATTGTCGGCAGCGGCAGATGAGAATACGGCGTCCATTGCAGCGAAGTCTCTTTGGTTTGCTGCAGGTCATCGGGGTGGCATCGAATTGATCGTGCATAAGGGTGTGCCCTTAAAATCCGGCATGGGAAGCTCTGCTACATCCGCGGTTGCGGCTGTCGTCGCAGTCAACGCGCTACTCGATGAGCCGTATCCAACCGAAGACCTGTTGGTGCATGCGCTGGCCGGGGAGCAATTCGCCAGTGGTGGTTTGCATGCGGACAATGTCGCACCCAGTCTCATCGGCGGCTTGGTGTTATGCCCCAATGTCTTGTTGCCACGCATGGTTTCCTTAAAGGTTCCAACTGGCGTCAGCAGTGTGCTCGTGCATCCGGACTTAGAGGTCAGTACCGCAGATTCGCGACGTGGTCTCGCTAAGACATACTCACAAGAACAGTGGCTAACACAGCAGGGGTACATTGCCGGCTTTATCGCGGCATGTGAGCACGATGACTTGGATCTGTTTGCAAAATGTTTGCGCGACGAACTTATTGAGCCGCAACGAGCCGCGTCGATTCCGTGCTTTCCTGACGCCAAAGCAGCCGCTATGAGGTCAGGTGCATTTGGTTGTTCGATCTCCGGAAGCGGCCCAAGTATTTTTGCACTCTGCGCAGATGACGATGCCGAGAATATTGCGGCTATTATGAAACAAGCTTGCCAGGATGCAGGCTACGAATGTCAATCATGGATAAGCCCGATGAATTCACCCGGCGCTTGCATCGAGACAGCAAAATGAAATTCGTAAGTACACGGGGCGGTGAATCAGTCGATCTTGATACGGCCCTTGTGCAGGGTATCGCCAGTGACGGCGGACTTTTTCTTCCCGATGTTCTGCCAATATTGAGTGTTGAGGCGCTAAGCGAAGAGTCATCGGAACGTGGTCTGGAAAAAGCTTTTCTGGCTCCGTTTTTTGAAGGTTCAAGCATAGCCTCGCAACTAGACGAGATCATCGCCGAGACTTTTTCTTTTGAAATTCCCAAGATAAAACTACCGGTTGAGAACGGGCGTTGCGATTTGCTGGAACTGTTTCACGGTCCCACGGCAGCGTTCAAAGACATTGGCGCTGGATTCCTCGCGGCCTGTCTTTCGCGCATCGAGGGCGACGAAGCGCAGCCGCTAACAATATTGGTTGCGACCTCCGGTGATACCGGCGGCGCCGTTGCTGCGGCATTCAATGAACGACCTGGAATGCGAGTGGTGGTTCTTTATCCAGACGGTATGGTTTCCGATCGACAAGCGCACCAGTTGACCTGTTGGAGCGACAACGTCTTGTCGCTGGCCGTCAATGGAACTTTTGACGATTGTCAGGCCATTGTAAAAACCGCGCTAGCAGATGCATCTCTGTCAGCAAAGCATCGATTTAGTTCTGCCAACAGTATTAATATCGGCCGCCTGTTGCCGCAAGCTATTTACTATGCCAATGCTAGCATCGCTCATTGGCAAGAAACCGGTAATAAGCCGGGATTCGTTATCCCCACTGGCAATCTCGGCAATGCGTTTGCTTGTTTTTTGGCGAGAGAAGTTGGTCTCCCTATTGGTGATATTGTTTTGGTGACCAACGCCAATCGAATTATCAATGATTACCTAGGTGGCGCGGAATGGGCCCCGCGAACGAGTGTGCAGACCTTGGCGTCGGCCATGGACGTTGGAAACCCGAGTAATATGGAGCGATTACGATTTGTCGGCGGTGATGCCATGGAGCTCGCCAAAAAAGTGGAGTCATTGTCCGTTACGGACGAGGAAATTACGCAGCAGATTGCACAGAACTATCAGGACTGGGGTATCGCGACCTGTCCGCATACAGCAACGGCTACATTTGCCTGGCGTAAACTTTCGGATGCGGCGCGGATGGAACAAGATTGGATCTTGGTCGCAACAGCGCATGCCGCTAAGTTTGAGCAAATAGTCGAACCGATTATTGGCTCCACAGTTAAGCTTCCCACGGAGCTCGCGGAGATACTTGAGAAACCAAGCCGCGTGGAAAAAATTGACGCTTCGATGGGCGCTTTTGAACAGGTACTCGAACGTCGTTTCGGGTAAATTGATTTCGGTTTGCATTTATCAATTGCTCACCATAGTCTCAGGTCGCCACCCATGACGGTTGATTTCACGGAGCTGACCGCGAACTCATGAATGACGTTTTAGCCGATGGTTTAATTAGCCCCTGGGTTCTAGGGCTGGTTGCTGGACTCCTCTTAATAATTTGGCTCCTCGTTCGACGCCGTCGCGCGGTACCGCGAACCCTTGCGAGCGTCATTAACGACATCGCATTTGCACGCATTCAGGGTCTCGTCATTCCAAAAGCTGACGAAGGTGAAATTCAAATTGACTACTTGGTGCTGACGGCGCAAGGCTTACTAATTGTTGAGGTCAAGGATGTTGTTGGGGCGGTTTTTGGCAGCGACAAAATGCAGGACTGGACAGTCATTGGCGAGAACAGTCGATTTACTTTTAGCAACCCACAGCCCGCTTTGTACGATCGTGTCGCTGCTGTAAGAAAAATTGTTCGGCAAGTTCCGGTGACTGGAAGAATTGTTTTTCTCGATGGGGCAACCTTCACAAAAGGGGTGCCTAACATGGTCTGCAGTTTGGACGGATTACGTTCCGAATTTGCCGAAGAGGATAAGGCGGCAGCGAACGCTAAGATTGAAGCATTCAAGCCTCATTGGGAACAGATCCAGGCGCGTGTTGATCAAGACTCTTCCTGACGGGCGACTAGTGTTCGACTAGAAGTTCGACGTGACTCTCAAACGTCAATTGTCATGTGCCACATCACCAACAGAGCGATTTTATGAAGATGCGAATACTCTTAGCACTGTCCCTTCTTTGCCCGCCACTTGTTGCGCACGCATTCGACGTCGCCAATTACCAGGTGATTGATCTCAGCCACAGCTACGGGGAAAAAACCTTGTATTGGCCAACATCGCCAAGCGCATTCCAAAAACAAGAACTGGCGAACGGTGTAACAGACGAGGGATATTTTTACTCTGCCTACGCGGTTTGTACGCCCGAGCACGGTGGCACTCATATTGATGCGCCGGTACATTTTTCAAAGGGTGGGCGATCTACCGAACAGCTCGTTCTTGAAAGTTTGATGGCGCCGGCTGTCGTTATTGATGTGACAGAAAAGGCAGCAGCAGATCGAAACTACCGCCTCTCAGTTGCCGATGTCGAGGCTTTCGAAAAAGCGCACGGGGCTATAGCCGCGGGTTCAGTCGTGTTGATGAGAACCAATTGGAGTCAACGTTGGTCGGATGCATTGGACTACTTTGGCGATGATACCGCGGGAGATGCGAGTAATTTGACGTTTCCAGGATTCGGCGCTGATGCGACACGTTTATTAGTGCAGGAACGAAAGGTCGGCATGCTTGGTATCGATACAGCATCTGTTGATCACGGTCCTTCGCAAGACTTTATTGTTCATCAAATTGGTGCGGCAGAGGGCGTGCCCAATTTGGAAAATCTGACCAACCTGGCCGAGTTGCCGGAAACCGGAAGCGTCATAGTCGCGCTGCCGATGAAGGTTGAAGGTGGGTCAGGCGGTCCCGTCAGAGTGGTCGCCTTAATTCCGCGCTAGTTCTGAATCAGATATTCGGAATGCCGAAGAATTTGATGGCTGTTGCTGTGGTGTATGCCGCCACGTCTTGCACCGATTGATTGCGCGCATCAGCGACGACTCGTAACACCTCAATGAGATATGCCGGCTCGTTACGACGGGTTGCTGGTTTTGGCGTTAGTGTTCGGGGCATGAGGTATGGCGCGTCGGTTTCTATCATTAGTTTGTCGTCCGGAATCAAATGGACGATGTCGTGTAAATGCGCTCCACGTCGCTCATCACAAATCCAACCGGTAATACCGATGTACAGACCCATATCCAGGTAAGTTTTCAATTGTGCTTCGGTCCCGGTAAAACAATGCGCGACGGCTCGGGTGATTTTTTTCAGTTGTGGGGTCAGTTGCTCGACAAAGTCATCATGTGCGTCCCGTTGATGCAGGAACACCGGCAGCTCAAGATCAACGGCGATCTCTAGTTGTTGATCGAATGCCTCTCGCTGTGCGTCGCGGGGTGAAAAATCACGAAAATAGTCCAGGCCGCACTCTCCAACTGCGACCACCGCATCATCGATGAGCAATGCTCGCAGTGCCTTATCAACGTCGACAGTGTATTCCGCCGCGTGATGAGGATGTACTCCGGCTGTTGAAAACAGTATTCCAGGTCTTGTTTTCGCGAGCGCCAACGCTTTGTGACTGCCTTCTTCGCTTGCGCCAGTAAGAACCATTTGTTTGACGCCATTTTCTGCTGCGCGATTGATAACCTCGTCGCGGTCGTCAGAGAAACTGTCGTGCGTTAGGTTTGCACCTATATCAATTAAATTCATTCTGGTTTGGGCCTAACGCGGATGCCAACGGAAGGTAATGGCGCCGAGCGTTAGGAAGAACGCGCTCATGAGGAGGAGGGTCAATAGTTGTGGCGCGATATCGATGAGGCTGGCTCCATCGAGCATCACGGCGCGTGCTGCATCGAGAATATGCGTTAGCGGAAAAAGGGATGCAAATTTCTGAACCCATTCTCCGGCCGATTCCAGTGAAAACCAAACTCCGGATAACATCATCATCGGCCAAGTCACCATATTGAGGAGTCCGCCAGCGAGCTCTTCACTTGTCACTCGTGCGGCAACAAGTAAACCCAACGACACCAGCGTAACTGCGCCGACGGAGAGGATAACCAGGAGTGTCAGATAACTCCCATCAACCCGAATATCCAAGAAATATTGGGTCCCCAAAAACACAAAAGACGTAAACATCATGATTAGCATTAAACGGGAAGCGACTTGGGCAACAACAAATTCGATAGCGCGGAGCGGCGTTGCCCGGAGTCGTTTCAAGAAGCCGTTTTTGCGGTATCGGACTACGACGTAGCCGACACCAAAAAGGCTGCTGAACATCATATTCATGCCAAGGATGCCGGGTAGCACCCAATCGACGTAACGGACAGCATCGCCGCCTATTGGCGATTTTTGGAAGGGCGTTGAGTTTTCTGTCTCGGTTTTTAATAGCGCTATTTCTAGGAAATAGCCGCTAGGAGATTCAGGATTCACCCAATAGCGTTGCGGACTTCCAAAATCGATCAACAAATCAAGTTGGTGGCGAGAAACCTTACGCTCTCCTTCCTGTTGATTTTTGATGGGGACAAATTCGACATAACGAGTGTCCAAAAACGGATGATTCGCAACCTCCGGGAGATCGTCCGCCGAGAGAACGCCGACCGTAAATTGCGCGCGGTCATTACCAAAAGCAAATGAAAGTCCGAGCATGAGTGTTACAGGCAAGATGATGTTCCAGGCCATCGAGCCGCGATCGCGCACAAACTCGAGATTGCGGGCGCGAAAGACTGCAAAAATTCGTTTCCACATAGTTCAGGCTCGCAAAGAATGTCCGGTCAGATCGAGGAATAAATCCTCTAAATTAGGCTGGCGGATTTTCAATTGATTAAGGCCGGACGTCAGTTTAGCGAGCTCGCGCAAGATCTCACTGACGTCATTCGTTTCAATTTCGATAATTCCTTCGGTCTCCAAAACTTTGTGTGGGATGGACACTAAACTGCCGGAAATTTCTCCGATCGGAATTTCAATAATTACGTTCTTGTAATGCTGTTGCAGTAAATCGACTGGCGATCCCTGAATGATAATCTTGCCGGACTCCATGATCGCAATGTCATCACACAAGATTTCTGCTTCTTCCATGTAATGCGTGGTAAGTATTACCGTTGTACCGGCGGCACGAATGCTCTTCACCAAATCCCAAAAATTTCGTCGCGCCTGTGGGTCTAGGCCAGTGGTGGGTTCATCCAGAAAAATCAATCGTGGTTGATTGACCAGCGCAATTGCGAGCAGCAACCGTTGTCGTTGACCTCCCGAAAGTTTCCGATTGTCACGGTCAAGCAGTTCGCCCAGGGAGCACGTTTCAATGATCTCATCGAGATTGGCTTTGCGGTCATAAAGACTTCGAAACATCTCCAATGATTCTTTAACCGTAATGTAATCCTGCAACGCCGTGTGTTGAAACTGGATGCCCGCTTCTTCTCGAAAGCGGGATCCGGCAGGGACGCCGTAGTACCAAATTTCACCACTCGAGGTAGGCGTGACCCCTTCGAGCATTTCAACGGTCGTTGTTTTCCCGGCGCCGTTCGGTCCTAGTATGCCGAAGCAGGTGCCTTCCATGACCGAAAAAGAGACATCATCGACTGCACGGACTTCAGGATATTGTTTAACGAGGTTTCTGGCCTCGAGAGCAATTTGCATGCTGTTGCACTATGGGGTTCGAGCGGATGGAGAAGGTTACCTTGTGGATGGCGCCTCGCATAGCATCCTGGTATTGCAACCGAGTGCGTTTGAGCGGCATCTAATCGTTTAATTGCCATAAATTTGCCTGAATTGGGGAAAGAAAATGAAGCGACATAGGAAATTTGCTGCAGCAATGGCGGTCATAGCCGCCTTGATCGTGACCGCACCCGTCAACGCATTGCGCATCAACAAAAGCATCAAGGTGGAGGCGGGCGCCGAAGTTGATGGCGCATCTTCAGTTAATGGGAGCATTTCCATTGGTGAGGGAGCGACGGTGA
>JABIUH010000419.1 GCA_018701055.1 Woeseia sp.
CGTGTTTGCGCCGACATCACCAAACTTATCAGCGTCATCGGTTGCCCCAATGCCGAATGAATCCAATACAAGAATAATTGCTCTAGCCATAACTCACTTTACCAAACAATGCGGCAGCATTACTAAATCAAAAAAAACAGGCCCGCCAGCGTCGCACTCATCAGATTCGCCAATGTGCCGCCTATTACTGCTCTAAGACCAAGTTTGGCGATATCAGTTCTGCGACTGGGAATAATGCTGCCTAGGCCGCCGAGCAAAATTGCTATCGAAGACAAATTGGCGAAACCACACAATGCGAAGGTGATAATGACCTGGGTTCGTGGCGTCAAGGTGTCCGCGATTTCCACGTAATTCGCGTAGGCAAAGAATTCGGTTACGACAATTTTTTGCCCGATCAAACTCCCTGCTTGAGATGCCTCTCCCCAGGGCACGCCCAGGAGAAAGGCAAGTGGTGAGAACAACTTACCCAAAATCCATTGCAGGGTTAACCCTTCTATGCCAAACCAAGCACCAATTCCAGACATGAGGCCGTTTAATAAAAACACGAGGGAAACAAATGCCAGCAACATCGCCCCAACATTGAGCGCAAGCTTCAATCCGGTTGCAGCGCCATTTCCGATCGCCTCAAAAATATTGACTGGAACCGCTTCGTCGCCCGTTTCTGCAGCGTCAAATCGTACCTTCCTGTTTTCCGTCTCCGGCATCATGAGCTTGGCCATCAACAAACCACCGGGAGCCGCCATAAAGCTCGCGGTAATAAGGAATTTTAGATCGACTCCCATTGCCGCGTAACCCGCCATCACGGCACCTGCAATCGTGGCACAACCGCCCGTCATCACAGCAAACAACTCGGACTGGCTCATGTTGGCAAGATAGGGGCGGACCACCAACGGGGCCTCAGTGTGACCAACAAAAATATTGGAAACAGCGGACATCGACTCTGTCTCGCTGGTCTGTAGCAATTTGTGCAACCCGCCACCAAACACGGAGACTACGCGCTGCATGACACCCAAATAGTAAAGTACGGACATCAGCGCAGAAAAGAACACGATGACGGGTAGCACATTTAGTGCGACGGTAAACCCAAGTGTTTCCCTTGTATTTGCGCCAAATACAAACTCGATGCCATTGTTAGCGTAGTTGATTACGTGCTGCACGCCACTCACCACTACGTCAAGAAAGGCGCTTCCTTGTGGCACAAATAGGATTAATGCGGCAATCGTGGTTTGCAATCCGAATGCTGTCACAACCGTACGCTTGTTGATGGCTTTTCGATCAGTCGAAATAGCCACCGCAATTCCTAGCAACGCGACGATTCCGATTAGGCCGATGAATGATTGCATTGCGGATTCCTGTTGTCGTGTTGCAAACGCTTACGCATCCTTATTCTAGCAAGAGATTGATTGACCCAATCTGCCTATTGTGACAAACACCGCATAACAGATTGATCTTTAGCGTGGCATTTGCAAGGACTCTCGTCTGCTCAGGCACGACACATCTAAATCCATAATGCAGATTGATCCCATAAAAAAAGGGGCCTGCGGCCCCTTCTTACTATGACTCGAGTGCGCCGCTAGTGATGCCCTGGCGTCTCAACCTCCATCGGGCTATCACCGAAAAACTCAATGCGTGTCAAGAAAGTGTTGTCCGCTTCGAGTGCCATCAATATTATTAGTACGCCAATAAATACGGGTGGCACTAGGATCGCCAGTTTGAGCGCCAAACGCTCCCATCCCATATGCATGAAGATGAAGACAATGCCGCCTGCCTTCACAAACATCAGTATAAGAATAAGGCTCCAGCGTACATAGCCGGGATCCATAAAGTCGGTCGCGTACGAGAATCCACTCAGTACGAATAGCGCAGTCCACATGATCCAATAAATAGTCAGTGGATGTTGTTGTCCTTCGTCAGATGACATATCAGTAAGCTCCGTGAACTGACTACCAGAGGTAGAATAATGCGAAAATGAATACCCAAACAAGATCGACGAAATGCCAGTACAAGCCTGCGATTTCGACAATTTCGTAGTTGTTGCCTCGCCGTTCGTAAAATCCCGTTCGAACACGATTAGCAACCACTAGCAGATAAATCACACCGGCTGTTACATGCATTCCATGGAAGCCAGTAATCATGAAAAAACTGGACCCGAACTGCGCTGCACCGAAAGGGTTTTCCCAGGGACGGACGCCTTCCATTATGAGTTTGGTCCACTCGAAGGCCTGCATGCCGACAAATGACGCGCCCAACGCTGCAGTCGCAACCATCAGCCAGAACGTCGTCTTCTTCTTTTTGCGGTAGCCCATATTGACCGCCAACGCCATCGTGCCGCTGGAGGTAATCAAAATGAAAGTCATTATCGCGATGAGCAACAGCGGCACGTTATAACCGAATGCTTCAAGCGCA
The DNA here is from genome assembly GCA_018701055.1 of Woeseia sp. GTDB lineage: Bacteria > Pseudomonadota > Gammaproteobacteria > Steroidobacterales > Woeseiaceae > SZUA-117. The sequence continues at coordinate 2,407 of JABIUH010000419.1, forward strand.
AATACTTCGCTTGGATACGGCCATGGATCCGTTGTCGACATCCGCACTTTCATGTACGACACAAGGAAGCAGCTGAAAATGAACGTATCGCTGAGGAGGAAGATCCACATCATGGCCTTGCCCCACGGAACGTGAAACGCCTGCATATCCGATGAGAAGTCCTGGACGAATCCTTTCGCGCCGTCGTCCAACGCTTCTCCGGAACTAGATACTGCAGCTTCTGACATAAGTCGCTTTCCTTATTAGGTAGATAACAGCATGCCGAACAATACAATCCAAACCAGCAATAAGAAGTGCCAGTAAACCGTACAAAGTTCGATGCTTAGTCGAACGCTGTCTGCGCCAGCGCCCGTCCATACTTTCATTGTGGATCGTGCCCACACCCACAGTCCGCCCAACATATGCAGGCCGTGCACTGCCGTAAGCAGATAGAAAAATCCATTCGCTGGGTTGTTAGCGGCATAGGCTCCGATTGCTCGTAATTCTTGCCACGCGACAACCTGACCGATCAAAAAGAGCACCGTCAATGCGCCAGCTATGGTGAGACCGGGCTTAACTCTAGCGTCGTTACCTTTGATCGCCGCATTGCGGGTCCAGTGATAAACGATACTGGCCAATATCAATACAATCGTATTGGCCCACAACAACGTTGGTTCCGTGAGTGGTCGCCAGTCCGGCTCTTCCATTCTGATTGTGTAAGCACTGATAAACAGTGCAAAGATGGATGCCGCCACAGCCAGAAATGTCATCAAGCCAACGGTCTTCTTATTGGCGTCAATTGACGCTCCGGAGACCTCATCGTCCGCGGTTTGAGAAACCCACGGCTGAACACTCAGGGTCTGTCTCAATAGCCACCAGATGACGGTGGCCATGATAATGCCCAACATTATTAAGGTTATGTACACAGGCTTGACCTAGTGGTCGATTCCATGATCGCGCCCAACAGACACTTCGCTTGCTGGCACAGTCTGCGGCGTGTAGTCGTCCTCTGCGCCAGGAACGGCGTAATCGTACGCCCAACGGTGTACGACCGGCAGCTCGTGTCCCCAGTTGCCATGTTTCGGTGGAGTATCCGGGGTGAGCCACTCGAGAGAAGTCGCTTTCCACGGATTGCCGTCCGCGATCTCACCTTTCTTCAAACTAACAAAAATGTTGTAAAGGAAGATGACCTGTGTGGCTGCAATGATGAGCGCCGAAATGGTCATGCTCGCATTGAGCGTAACGGCAGATTCCGGCATGAAGTCTGTGTTGCCCATAGCGTAATAGCGTCGCGGTACACCCAGGAAGCCGATGTAATGCATTGGCAAATACAGCGAGTAAGTGCCCAAAAACGTCAACCAGAAATGCCACTTGCCAAGCGTCTCGTTGTACATACGACCGGTCATCTTCGGATACCAATGATAGATCGCACCGAACACCACCAGCACCGGCGACACGCCCATAACCATATGGAAATGTGCGACCACGAAGTAGGTGTCGGACAATGGCAAATCAAGTGTCACGTTGCCGAGGAAAAGGCCGGTCAATCCGCCATGTGTAAAGGTAAAGATGAATCCAATTGCGAACAGCATCGGTGTGCGCAGATGAATGTTGCCCTGCCAGAGGGTGAGCACCCAGTTATAAACCTTCAACGCTGTTGGCACGGCGATAATCAATGTTGTGGTGGCGAAAAAGAACCCGAAATATGGGTTCATACCACTGACGTACATGTGATGCGCCCACACGATAAAGCTCAGACCACCGATCGCGAGAATGGCCCAGACCATCATGCGATAGCCAAAAATGTTTTTACGCGCGTGAACTGACAGAAGATCAGACACGATACCGAATGCCGGCAGCGCAACAATATAAACCTCGGGATGGCCAAAGAACCAAAACAGATGTTGGAACAATATCGGGCTGCCGCCACCGTATTCGGTGACTTCACCGGCTGCCATCATGGCTGGCATGAAGAAACTTGTACCAATCAACTTATCAAGCAACAACATGATCGCACTCACGAGCAATGCCGGAAACGCCAGCAAGCCCAGAATAGTGGCCATGAAAATACCCCAGACCGACAAAGGCATGCGCATCAGGGTCATACCCTTGCAGCGCGCCTGCAGGACGGTTGTCACATAGTTCAGGCCGCCCATGGTAAACGCCACAATAAATACGGCGAGTGATACCAACATGAGCACAATGCCCAGATCGGTCCCAGGCGTGCCGGGCGAAATGGATTGCGGTGGATAGAGTGTCCAACCAGCTCCCGTCGCACCACCGGGAACGAAGAAACTCGCGATGAGTATCAACACTGACAACGCGTAGACCCAGACACTCAGCATATTCATGAATGGGAATACCATGTCTCGGGAACCCACCTGTAACGGAATCAAATAGTTGCCGAAGCCACCGAGGAAGAGCGCCGTCAACAGGTAGACCACCATGATCATCCCGTGCGTCGAGACAAACTGATAATAATTTTCGGGATTGATGAAATCGAAAGTTTCCGGAAAACCCAGTTGCAGCCGGAACATGCTGGACAATAGCATTCCAACCAGGCCGATAAATATTGCGAGGCCACCGTATTGAATAGCAATGACCTTGTGGTCCTGGCTATAGACATATTTCGTAATAAATGTGTCTGGATCGTGGTGTTCTTGTTCGTGGTCACGATCGGCGAATGAAACGTATGCCATCAAGATCCCCTAAATACTGTCTTGTAGTTTGAATTCATCATTGGATTACAGTGTGTTGATGTAGGCGACAACGTCATTCACTGCTTTTTCGTCATGTAGCGTTCTGCCCATGAAGCCCATTTGCTTACCGTAGAAATCCTGCGGATGTTCGCCGCGAATACCTGCGTTAAAGTTCTTCAGCTGACTAGCCAAATACCAGTCGGTCATGCCTGCCATGCGTGGCGCGTTGATCGCCTGAATGCCTTCTGCATCTTTGCCATGACAGTAAGCGCAGACGTTGTAAATGCGCTGCCCTTTTGAAACATCACCGTCAATAGTCTGCGGCGATGGATTGTCCGGGAACGTCTGAATATGAGCGATAACATTGTCGATCGCAGCATCGTTCACCAAGGTCGATGCCATCGGCGCCATCTGCTTACCGTAGATGTCGTCATCGTGGGCACCGCGCAAACCAGCCTTGTAGTTCTGTAGTTGACGTTTGAGATACCAGGGTTCCTGCCCGGCAATCTTCGGCGCGTTGAGCACTTGCAGGCCTTCACCTTGTTGTCCATGGCAAGCCGCACAAACGGCATACTGCGCCGCGCCAACCACTGCGTTGCCTGCAACAGCGCCTTGCGTATCAGCGAAAGTCGGCTGCTCCGCAAGCCAGGCATCAAAATCTGCTTGCTCCTCAACCACAACGGAACCGCGCATTGTGTGATGCGCGATGCCACAAAGCTCTTCACACAACACCTCGTAGCTTCCCACTACGGTCGGCTCAAACCATAGATAGGCCACCATACCGGGGACCAGATCCATCTTGACTCGGAATTGCGCAACCGCAAAGTCATGCAGCACATCTTTTGAACGAAG
>JABIUH010000153.1 GCA_018701055.1 Woeseia sp.
CTCGGCGGGCATCCACGATGAACTGTTGACGCGCCTGGCCAAAATCTCCGATTTGAAAATGGTCTCTCGCACCTCTGTAATGGAATACAAGGATACAACGAAAAACATTCGTCAAATTGGTGAGGAGTTGCAGGTCGGCAGCATCCTTGAGGGCGACGTACAACGGGCCGGAGATGTCTTACGGATTAACGTGCAATTAGTCGACAGCCTAATCGACGAACCGATTTGGGCAGAAACCTACGAACGCGAATTCAATGCCGCTAATCTATTCGCAATCCAGGGCGAAATATCGACGACGATCGCAGCTGAACTGAAGGCACGACTAAGCGATGCGGAACAATCAAGAATTAACGCCGCACCGACCGAAAGCATGGCGGCGCTCGAAGCATACTACGCAGGCAAGTACGAACTGCACCAGCGTGCACCAGATACCATGCTCACCGCAATCCAGCATTTTAGTAACTCGGTGAAAATTGACCCGCAGTTTGGACCTGCCTGGGCAGGTCTCGCCGAAACATGGTTAGAGCTGCCAAACTACATTGCCTCAGTTGATCCCATGCGGGTTCGCATGGAAGCGACGGCTGCTGCGAACAGGGCAATAGCATTGGATCCGGAATCACCGGATGCCGCCGCAACGTTTGCCTGGCATGAGTTGCTGTATTCCTACGACTGGGTAAATGCCGAGGAGACGTTCCAAAGGGCGTTGGCGATCGATGCATCAAACATCAATGCACTGCACTGGTACTCGCATTTGCTTTCATGGAAAGGGCAACACGGCCAAGCAATCGCACTTGCCAGACAAGCGGTTCAAGCAGATCCACTTTCGACTTTGATGGCGACCAACTTGAGTTACATACTAGCTGATGCCAGACAATGGGATGAAGCGTTTGATCTGGGCTCGAAAGTATTCTCAAACCAGGAATATTCGTCTTTAACGGCGAACCTGTGGATTGGGAAAATGCGTGCAAGACGTGCGCTGGATGCAGCCCTCGACTTAGAGCGCTGGGCAAAGCAGACCAATCGCGATTTAGAAGCGGCTATCAGTCTCGGAGAAATCTTGGTTCGCGTGCAGGCCGGGGAAGAAATAAGCGACGACATTGGCGAGATTATCGGCAAGTTGCACATTGAGACGCAACTTCCCGAAGTGTATGCAGCGTTAGGGGATGCTGAAAACACCATTGCCACCCTTATCGAACTGCAGAAATCCGGCATTGGATTTCGCAGCATCCTCTCGATGCGAATTAATCCGGCCTACGATTTCATACGAGAAGATCCGAGATTTCAGACACTGCTCGAAACGGTCGGATTAAACGAATAACTGCGATAGCCAGAATCTGACCCGACATCGCTCGCCAACGTGGTTTGTCACTATGAGAATGTGACGTTCGTAGGAGCGACTTGATGGACAGGAGTCCGAATGTCGAGAAGGCCACGGATGGCCGAGAACGACCCGGCCGCGATGTACTCTTCGTCAATATGTCGCACTGATCAAGTACTGCAATCGCCGCTGGAAGCCGCTCCTACGAGAAACCAAAAGCCGAGACCGGGATCGAACTTCTTGTCGATCCCGGATTATCGAAACGAAAACTATTCGGCAGGACGTCTCACAGCGGTCACCATGACTTCAAACCGCGCACCGAATAAGAGTTCACCAGAGCCCACAAAGGCACGTGCCGGATACTCTTTGCTGAAATAGGTTTTGTAGACGGCATTGAACGCACCGTAATGCGCGACATCAGAACAGAAGATTTGTACTCGAACCACATCATCCATTGTGAAACCCGCAGCTTCCACATTCGCCTTAATAGCATCCATGACTGCACGTGCCTCGTCCGTCGGGTCTTCCGGCACCTTGCCATCGATCAATCCGAGCGATCCCGAGACATACATCGTGTCTCCAACGATAACGGCACCGCTAAAGGGCGGCACATTTTCATCGGCGGCAGATCGCCCATCGAAATAGCTGCGTTCTTCGTGTGCGCTTACGCTCCCCACGCTCAATAACGCCAAGGCTGCGACAAATACTACGCTTCGTTTAATTAGTTTCATTTTGATAACTCCTTTGTTATTCATCTGAAATAGAGACGAGATCAATTCCCATAGCTTGAATTTCACTATTCAGTGCCGGCACATGTTGTGTCCACACATCATCAATCAATTGCAGTTCGGACTCCAGCGCTGCACTCAATTCGTCGCGAACACCTTCTGCTCCTCTAGTCGGGCGCGATTCACCGACATCTACAGTACGCATCAAACTCGTCAGCTTGTTGTTGAGTCTGACCGGATAATTCAAAGGATCTTGTCGACTCTCGTTTTGCGTTTGGTAGATCGATTCTTCAATTGGCGTCACTGTATCGATCAGGAGGCTCACTTCTTCAAGCAAGTCAGCGACACGTGAATCCGACTCTGCATCGACTTCGAGACGCCCCTGCAGCGCCTCCAGTTGACCGCGTAACTTGCGAATCTTTCGCACTTCTCCGTGGGCTCGCGACAAGAGGTTTCGAGTATCGATGATGAAGTCGAATTGTGCCCGGTAGTCTGCGGCGCTCGATGTGGACCGCGGATCCGCGAGAATTTCAAACTCTACATCTCGTACGGTTGAGCCAACGGTCAGTTCTGCGCGATAGGTCCCGGGCACCGCCTTGGGTCCCTCGCGCATGTCCGCCCACATAATCAGATCGTCGAATCGTTCCATACCGGGATAACGTAAATCCCAAACGAAACGATTCAACCCTTGTTCGGTTGAAAGCAGTGCCAGATCTGGCGGGTCATTAGGGGAGGATTCGGTCTCTTCCTCTTCATCGGACTCCAGTTCTCTCGTCCATGTCCAGATGGGTTCAGCGGAACGATCCTCATAAACGCTTAAGGTGATTTCTGTATCCGGTGACGGCTCTGCTGCGAGCGCGTAGTGCAGCACCACGCCAATAGGTGGATTAGTGCCCGCATTTACCGGGTTTTCCGAACGCCCCCCTGCAGTCAAGCGATAGGAATCGCGTGGCGCGTATAAATGTGCGTCCGCAGCAGTGGCTTCCGGTCCGATTTGATGCAAAACGTTTAGATCATCCAAAATCCAATATCCGCGACCCTGCGTCGCAACGATCAACTCCTTCTCTTTGATCGCAAGGTCGGTAATGGGTGAAACCGGCAGATTCAACTGCAAGGATGACCAGCTCTTGCCATCGTCAAGCGAATAATAGATCGCCTTTTCCGTACCTGCGTAAAGCAAGCCGCGCCTATCCGGGTCCGCGCGCACCACGCGCGTAAATTCATCGGTGGGAATACCGTCGGTAATTTCCTGCCAGCTTTTACCCCAATCCGTCGTGCGAAATAAATACGGCCGAAAATCGTCGGATTTGTAACCCGTCGCGGCAACGTAAGCGCCACCACGTTCGAATGGATGAATATCGATGCTGTTGACTTGGGCCCACTCTGGCAAACCGCCTGGAGTGACATCCTGCCAACGATCGCCATCATTGCGCGTCACATGCACTCGCCCATCATCACTCCCGGTCCAGATGACACCCTTTTCGTGGTGTGATTCGGCCATGGCGAAAATGGTGCCGTAATATTCAATACTGGTGTTGTCTTTGGTGATCGGCCCACCCGAAGAACCCATTTTCGTTTTGTCATTACGGGTCAAATCCGGGCTAATCGTTTCCCAGGATTGCCCCATGTCATCGGTGCGAAACAAAACGTCGGCAGCCACATACAGGACGTCAGGGTCATGCACCGAAAACGCAATCGGAAAATTCCATTGGAATCGGTATTTCAATTCTGCAGCGCCCCAACCCATCGGGTTATCAGGCCATACATCAATAGATCGGACGCTGCCGGTGCGATGATTGATCAAACGCAAGTAGCCTCCGTAGGAACCACCGACGACAATATCGGGGTCATCGGGTTTCGCGACAATGTGGCCCGACTCACCACCCGCGGTAGGCTCCCAATCACGCACACCGATTGAGCCGCCAAATGCAGATCGTGACCGAATCCGTACGGCAGAATTATCCTGTTGACCCCCGAGTAAGCGATACGGAAAATCGTTATCGGTCGAGACTCGATACATTTGTGCGGTTGGTTGATTGCTCTGCAACGACCAGGTTGCACCTCGATCAAACGATACGTTTGCACCACCATCGTTCGACTGAATCATCCGTAATGGATCGCCAGGATCAATCCAGAGATCGTGATTGTCGCCATGTGGAACATCAATTGTCGAAAATGACTTGCCACCATCTTTTGAATAATGAAAGCGAACATTAAGGACGTAGACTGAATCTTCGTCGGCTGTATCCGCATAAATTCGAGTGTAGTACCACGCACGCTGACGCAGGTTGCGATCTTCGCTGGTTTGTTCCCAGGTTTTGCCGCCATCGCGAGATCGAAAAACACCGCCGTCTTCTGCTTCGATAATCGCGTAGACGTTTTTATTGTTCGTTGGAGAAACCGCGATACCACTAATGCCGACGACGCCTTGCGGCAGGCCCTCATTGCGGGTCAATTCCTCCCAGGTATCACCACCGTCAACGCTCTTGAAAATGCCGGATCCGTCCCCGCCGCTCTCGAGGCTGTAGGGTGTGCGGAGTATCCGCCAAAAACTTGCATACAGAATACGAGGGTTGGTTGGATCCATGACAAGATCTACTGCGCCAACCTCATTGTTGACGAACAAGACCTGCTCCCAGTTTTGTCCACCGTCTTTGGATCGATACACACCCCGTTCTTCGCTCGGGCCGAATAAATGCCCCATCACCGCGGCATAAACGTGATCGGGGTTACGCGGATGAATCCGAATTCGAGAGATATGCTGCGAATCAGTCAGCCCAATACGCGACCAGGTATCACCGGCATCCGTTGATCGCCACATGCCGTCTCCAGGAGAGACGTTGCCACGCACGGTCTTCTCACCGCCTCCAACGTAAACCACGTTCGGATCCCATGCCGACACCGCTACCGCACCAATGGAACCACCGTAGTAGCCATCTGACACATTTCGCCAAGATTGGCCGGCGTTCTGCGTTTTCCACACACCGCCACCGGTACTGCCGAAGTAATAGGTATTGCGATCATCGGGAATTCCCGCAACTGCCGCCGAGCGCCCGCCGCGATAAGGGCCCACTTCGCGCCATTCCATCGCCTTCAGGTTGTCAGGAAATTCGCTACGATCAATTTCAGCGCTGTAGGA
>JABIUH010000294.1 GCA_018701055.1 Woeseia sp.
AAAGGCCGTCGCACCCTTTTCATCTTCCCCCAGCATCTTGTAGGCCATCTTAGTACCAAAAAAACTCGCACGCGCTACGCCAGAACCGCAGTAGCCCATCGCATAGAAAAGCCCATCATGCTGCCCAAGATGGGGCACATGATCAAACGCGTAAGCAACCAGACCGGACCAGGAATGCGTAATTCCATGGCGTGCCAATTGCGGAAAAACTTCCAGCATTGACTGCCGTAACAATTTAGCATTTTTCTCTGCATCATCGCGCGACGTCGCACGCCCACCAAACAATATCCTTCTATCGTCCGGTGATGTTCTGTAGTACGCCATGATCCTCCGGCTATCACCGTAGCATCGACGCGTTGGCATCAATTCATCAATGAGTTCTGATGGTAATTTTTCAGTTGCAATTATTGCGCTTCTAACCGGCATGATCCGTCGATTGAGCCATGGCGTAACCTTGGAGGTATAGCCATTGGTACAAACCGCCACTTGGCCCGACTTCACAATTCCCTTTGATGTCGTGATCTCAAATCCGTCGTCTTGCTTTGCAATACTGGTGACAGTCGTTTGCGTGGAAATATTGCATCCGGCCTCCTGGACAATGCGCACCAGACCGTCATGGTATTTGGCAGGATGCACAGCCGCGTCGATTTTGTACCGCACGCCACCAAAGAACCGATCGGATCCGATTTCTTCGCGGACACGTGCAGCGGGCAACATCTCAGCTTCAATTCCCGTCGCCTCTTTTTGAGCATCGACAGCGCGTGCCATCTCCTCATAATGAGCGGGTCGAGACGCGCATCTAAATCGTCCGACGCGGCGAAAATCGCAGTCAATGTTTTCCGCCTCCAGAAGGTCGCGCATAAAATCGACGAAGCCAATACTCTCGCGAAGAATATTATGGGTCCGCGCTTTGCCATAGAACGCCTGGAGCCCCTTAACGCCGAGCTTGTGAAAACTCGGACCCAGCATCCCACCATTTCGCGTGCTCGCGCCACAACCCAGGAACCCTTGCTCGCAAATCAACACAGACTTCCCAGCCCGAGCAAGAATACGGGCCGCGTTCAATCCTGTATACCCCGCGCCAACAATCAGGACGTCGACATGCCCTGGAACACTTGAATCGGCCACATCCTGTCTCGGTACGTCATCCCACCAATAAGGTTCGTTGCTCATACCTGCGAAAACATCTGACATCTTAATTACCATAGCGCTGCAGCTTATTCCCGATTATGGGCATTGCTCCATAACAATGCATGCAGAGCAAAACTTCATGAGAAAATTCACGTGCTATGCTGACCACCAACCCTAACAACAAATAAAACATTAATGACCGACTACGGGTTTCTCTCCATCGTCCCGCCCCTTTTGACGATCGCGGTCGCGCTGTATAGCAAGAACGTGTTAGTAGCGCTAATTGTAGGCATCGCGAGCGGCTCCTTCATAATCGTTGATTTCGACCCGTTCAATATGATGCTGAACGCGATTGAGGAACAGGTTCTCGCTGAATTTACGGCCGGCACACAGTCGCAAGTCATCATCACCATGATGGTCATCGGTGGGTTCGTAAAACTCTTAGAAGTGTCCGGCGGCGCAAAGGCATTTGCACAAAAAATGCTCTCTCTCGTTTCTACTCGGGCGCGCGCCCAGTTACTGGCTTGGGTATCCGGCCTCGCCATTTTTTTTACCGATTCAGGCAACGCGTTAATAATCGGACCGCTTTACCGATCAGTGTTCGATGAATTCAAACTGGCGCGGGAAAAATTGGCCTACATTCTCGACACAACATCCGCACCGATCAGCATATTGATTCCATTCATCGGTTGGGGCGCGTACATCATGTCGCTGATCGAAAAATCGTATTCGGAGATCGGACTCGAGGAAAACGAATTCTCTGTCCTTATTAACGTTATCCCCTATCAGTTCTATGCATTTCTTGCATTAGCCACGATCCCCATCGTTATTTACACGGGCAAAGACTACGGCCCCATGAGACGCGTGCAGGCTGAACATATCGCGTCAATCGAATCGGACCAGGCAAAACCAAAAGACGAAGACCCAATCTCTTCTGATGCAAATACCCCAGTCGGCATGTTTCTTTACCCTCTGGGCGTCATGTTGGTGTTGGTGATCGGCCTAATCTCCTGGCACGCAACACACGGCGGCATAACCGGGGCCCATATTCGATCGACATTGATCCTCTCTTATCTAACAGCATCAGTTACCTGTATGGAAATGATGCGACGCCATCAGCAGCGCACCTACACAGAAATGATCGGCTTGTTCGTTAAGGGCGCAGAAAGTCTGGTCTACGTATCCATAATACTGGTGCTCGCTTGGGGCTTGAGTTCTGTCACAAGCGACCTACACACGGCCGACTATCTCGCCTCTCTGATTGGCGATTCAGTCTCGCCGGTTTTCTTCCCGATGATCGTCTTTGCGCTCGGTGGGCTGATCTCTCTCTCGACAGGATCATCGTACGGCACATTCGCGATTTTGATGGCCATCGCCGTCCCAGTTGGCTTTGAACTCGGCGCATCCATGTATCTGACCATTGCTGCCGTACTTAGCGGCGGATTATTTGGCGATCACTGCTCGCCAATCTTGGATACCACGGTACTTGCATCGGTCGGCGCGAATTGCAATCACCTCAGCCATGTCGTTACACAAGGTGCATACGCCGGCCTAACCGGATTTGTCACACTGATCGCGTATTGGTTAGCGGGAATTTATGAAACACCCTTAGTTCTTCTAGTGGCAGTGGTGCTGTTATTCGTCTGCATGACATTGGCCATGCGCTTGTTCGGAGAGGATGTTACGCCGCAACAGTAGTTGTCTGTGCCCCGGTTAGTCTGCCGTTAAGTAGTTGTATTGATTGAGCTGTGATTGCCGCTGCGATGCAGGCTCCTCTCGTATGACCAAGCCGAATTCTTTGCCGATAAAATCCATTGCGGCTTCGGCCTCACTGACGCCGGAAAAGCCTTCGCCGATAACCATGCGTTCATTGTAACGATTGACCGCCGAAACAGAATAGCGCACGACATGCTTAGTACCGGACTGCGATTGTGACGTAATTTTCTTACGAAAACGTACGAAATCTGCAGTCAACATTTTGCGAGAGCTGACCTTGAGTCCCAACACCCTCCGGATCGCATGTAGCTCACCGCCTCGCTTCACAACCTGCAGCGAATTGAGCATAAAATAGAATGCGGAAACCACAATGATTGAGCCGACGAGTCCAAAAATTCCGCCCATGAATGGATGATTCTCCTGCGTCATCAGGAGCCAACCAACCCCCCCAAAATATTGATCCAATCAAGAACCCCATGAACCCCATGAACCCAGACAACTTATTGCAGCCCATCGGATAAAACATGGATTTTCCATGCTTATCGAAATCGACCTCAAAGTGCTTTTCTATCTCATCGTTGTCGATTTTTCGCTGTTCGGCCTTGCCTCATCAATCGAAAAACCCGACAACCTACCTGAACAAACCACCTCGGGGCACCATGAGAAAAAAACTGGTTACGGTCCTTTTTCTGATCCTCTGCGCACACGCTTCCCTCGGAGCACAGGAGGCTCGACCCGATGACGTCTCTTCAATCGACGGAATCATCCGAGGTTATTACGAGATAGTTTCTGGGCCGGAGGGCGAGGCCCCCGATGCAGCGCGCGATCGGAGTATTCACCATCCCAACGCGTGGGTAGCGCTCGCAGCCCTGAACGCGGTGGGACAGCCTGTGGTGAATATGATCACTCTGGACGAGTACCACGGAGAGGGACGCCCACCATCGGAGGGTTTTTGGGAATGGGAAACCGATCGAGTGGTTAGCCGCTCTGAGAACATGGTGCACGTCTGGAGTAACTACGCCTCTGCCCGAACCGAAGGCGGCAAGCCCTACACAGGCAGGGTTAACAGCATCACGCTGTTTCACGACGGCACGCGCTGGTGGGTCATGGGCTGGATGTTCGACTCGGCAGTCGGCTGAGCGTGGGCCGCGCTACTCCGGATCTGCCCCGACTAACAACACACAAGCGAGCACAAAGCCCGACATTGGACTGGGAGAGGAGAGGCCGAGGCCATGTCGATTCAAACGGCGCCCGTGACTCGAGATTTCACCCAGAGTTGATTGCGGACGCGTGAGGCAACAACGACCCGTTCGGGCGGGCGACAACAGGGTGGGTCTGGATTATAATGCCCCGGCCCCGGCCCCGGCCTTTTCCGGCACTCGCTAGTCCCACCGAATAGGGTTCGAAAATGATTCGTCGCAGGTATGTTCTCTTCGCCTGGCTGCTTTCGGGCATCCTTCTGACCGCCTGCGCACCCGACTCACCCGAGCCTGAACCGGAAGTCCGCGTTTTGCTCACCGGTCAGGCGTTGATCAAAAAGGATCCCAGACTTCGCTGGGACGATCCGTACGGAAGCTTACGCCCGATGCTGGATCGAGCCGACGTGGCGTTCACCAACTTCGAAATGGCAGTCCTGTCCGAGCGTGATCGCTGCGGGGTCCCAGCGGACTACGAGGTCTCCTTCGGGACGCCACGACTGTCTGAAGAGAGTCGCGCTGGAAACACAGGCGGGCCGCATGCTGTGGCGCCCGACGTTATGAACTTCCTCGCTGCCCTCGGCTTCAACCTCATGTCCTTGTCGAACAACCATGCGTGGGATCTCGGCGACTGCGGGGTAGCCGCGACCCGCGAGGCCGCCGAGGCGAATCAAGTCACCCACGCCGGTACCGGATTGGACCGCGCTGTGGCGACGGCCCCCAGTTACCTGACTGTGGGTGACTTCACGATTGCTCTGATCGCGGCCACGACGAGCCATGACGAGAGGAACGCGATGGGTCACGCTGTGAACGGCGTCTGGACAGGGTGGCAGGAAGACGTCGATCGTAATCTAGCGGCGGTGCGTGAGGCTGCTGCGAACGCCGACTTTGTGCTCTACTATCAGCATTTCCAGATTGACAGTGATGAGTTCGCAGATGTCGCCCCCGGTGAGTCGACAGAGGACGGGCACGTGTGGGTGGAAAGCGTTTCGGATTGGCAGACTGATTTTGCCCACGCCGTGCTCGATGCGGGCGCATCCATGTATCTGGGGCACGGGCACCGCGCCTTCGACGGAGTCGAGGTGTACGACGGGAAGCCACTACTCCGTCAGCTTGGCGGATTGGCATACCAGGGGTTAAACCCGCAGGTTGGAGGGTATGAGGAGCACCGCCCTTGGGAGGGACTGGTCGCGGAGCTCATTGTTCGCCATGGCCGGGTTGAGCGGATCGACTTCGTGCCGCTCAATCTTGATGAGGGTGAGAACTACCGTAGCGACTACGAGGACCTAGAGTTCCTGTCGCGCCGCGGTCTCGCGGAGCTCGCGACGGGGCCGCTCACGTCGTCGATCCTCAGCCGATTCCGTGACCTGTCAGCCGTCTATGGTACAGAGTTGACGATCACCGATACTCGTGCGACCCTGGAAATTGCACGGCCGAACTGACGACCGCTCAGGCGACCAGCACGCATGATGCCAGGCGATAATAGCCCGAAGGGAGAAGTGCATGTCTACGTCGCGCTTCACCTTTGTCCAACATTGATTGCTCTGCTGTTGCGTAAACAGGTACGTCGTAGTCGCGATCTAGATCAATGCCGGCCAGACTTTATTTTAGGTTCAAGCGCAAAATGTGATAGCTGTCTTCGCTCGTATCGGCATCAGACTCGGCTAGGTCCACCGGAGCATCAAAACCGAATGTAAGTCGTGACCCGTCTGATACAGCAGCGCAATGTGCAACTTGCCGATCTTGCCATTTAGCACTTTCGCGACGACTGCGATTGTCGGCCGACCCGGATACGTAGCTGTGAAGATTGCTAAGCGTCAGGCTGAATTGATTGCCGATCTCAAACGGACAATTTTCTCGAAAAATGCCTAAATGCAGCAATTTAGGATTTCAGCCTGCCTGAGCATCGTCATACACTAACAAACGCAGATACCGAATGCTTTACGCAGAATCACCTTTGTTCCGTCGACAGATGACGATTGGGAATTGAAGCCGGCGATTTCATCAGATGCGGGCCAGAACTGGCTGAGGGTTTACAGAATACAGGCATTAACCCCCCCTAAGACGGGCTCTCCGGACGTCTTATTACAGACATGTGGTTGAATTTCATCAGGAAATCACTTGACACGGCCATCTCCAGGGTTATAATTCGTCCTGCTTGTAAGTCAGCAATGTATTTATGTCCCAGCCCGAGTTGTATTTCGTCCTGTTTTTCATAAGTAGCAGCAAACTTCTAGCGCAACAGCCCTTTTTTATTAGGGCATAAACTTTTGATTTAATAGGAATTAATAATGTCTACAACTACTGGAACCGTTAAATGGTTCAACGAAGCTAAGGGCTTTGGCTTTATCGAGCAAGAATCAGGCCCTGACGTTTTTGCCCACTTCAGTAATATTTCTGGCGACGGCTTCAAAACGCTGGCAGAAGGCCAGAAAGTTGAGTTCACTGTCACACAAGGTCAAAAAGGACCGCAGGCAGAGAACATCGTCGCAGTTTAATCCGACGACAACTTGCTAGAACTAAAGGCGGGACCCTTGTGGTCCCGCCTTTTTTTGTGGAAACGGGCCATCTTCATTTTCGACTAGAATCCCGCCTTTTTAATAGCCGCAAACGCCAAATGTCATCGTTGAAGCCTTTTGAGATTAATCCAGCATGAAAAAAATCGCGGTCTTCGCTGACGTCCAAAATATCTACTACACCTGCCGGCAGGCGTATGGGCGACAGTTCAACTACAAGGCATTAATGACGAGAGTCAGTGAGGGTGGCGAAATTGTTCAGGCCAACGCCTATGCAATTGAACGCAATGATGATGGTCAACGAAAATTTCAGGACGCGTTGCGCCATCTTGGTTTCGACGTAAAACTAAAACCTTTCATCCAGCGCAGCGATGGATCCGCGAAGGGCGACTGGGATGTCGGAATTGCCATCGACGTGTTGGACATTGCCCCCGATGTCGATGTCGTTGTGCTGCTCTCGGGCGATGGCGACTTCGATTTGTTGCTACAAAAGATCAGGCAATCCTATAAAACCAAAGCAGAGGTTTATGGTGTGCCCCAACTCACCGCGAACGCTTTGATTAACTCGGCAAGTCTTTTTCACCGCATCGATACGGATCTGCTGCTGTAAATTGTTCTCAGAAGCGCTTGTCCACTCGTTCCAAATACATTTCCAATTCACCGTCCTCATACATTTGTAAATAAAACGAATCTGGATCGCAGGTATAAGGAAAAATATCCGCAGCGTTATTTCTTTGCCATTGCCGCCGACGAACCGGCGGACGTTCATAATTTTCGGGATCGTAGACCGTGATGACCGCATTAAGTGTGCTGCCATCATCACTGAGCGTGTAACGTTCTTCGATGGTGGCGTTTTCCGAAATTAGCTCGCCTCGGAAATCACGAACTGTCTTTTCCAGATGATTCGTTTCGACGACGAGGGTATTACCGTCCCAACGTCCAAGTGAGTGCCCCATGCGTGAGGGTGGCACGAAGTCACCAGGATCACGACCGTCCGTCCAGATGCGCCTTACCTTACCCTGGTATTCGTAAATCATGGTGAGGCGATTATTCGATTCGATCACCTCGAACGGAAACGAATAAGTTGCCAATGCAGGCAGCCCGATTGACGTGCAGCGAACATCCGGTTGATCGTAGTAAGGCAGGTACCTTTTCAACCACTCCTGCCCGGCTGGTGTAAGTGCCATTGTGTATTTACGAAAGTCCAACTCCTGAGTTGCCGTCCAGATACCCGTCATATCAAAAGGATTTTCTGGAATCCCAACATCCGATGTCGGCATCTCGCGTTCCGCTCGCCAAGGGCCTGGCGCTTCTTTTTGGGCAGCCGCTCCAACCTGCTCGTAAATACCAGACATTGCATCACCCATGATCTTGCCGGTCATCCGACGATCAAATACAAAGCCACGAACGTCACGACTATCCGCCGTGATAACAATGTTATCGCCATCGGTAGACACATTTGCAGGACCACCTTCAAGGTGAGCGACCCACCCGTCTCCGTCCTTTTCGATCTCCAACACTCCCACTAGGGTTCGATTCTTGTCGTCGACTGACAAAACCCAGCGACCCTCAATACTCGCGAATGCGGAACATGAAATCATCGCCAGCAGAACGACCACAAAGCTACGTAAATACGGTATTAACATGTGTCGCTTACTCCGGTGCTTTGTCAGTCAATACTCGACCATCGGCAAGCGTGATTGTCATGATCGACAACATTTTGTTGCCGTCCCTTCCGAGGTAGCCGTACATCTCCACCGAATCGCCAACCGCGATGGTGTCTGGGGTCCATCCCTTACGGGCTAACCACACGACAGGAGAACCGCGCGCATCCCAAGTTTCCGTTTCGCCATCCTCGTTCTTTATTTCAATGAGATAGCGCACATGTGGGTTCTTGAACCAAACCTGAGAAATCGTGCCGTTCAGCGTCGCCGTTTTATCCGCTACAAATTCCGCGGTAAACGAATGGTGGCCGTTAGCCGGCTGACTAATCATCACGCCCGCTAGACCGAGCGATAAACAAACAACCGCGCCGAAAACGAGAACATTCGCGCCTAATCTGGCAAACTTATTCATCGCGAGCCTCAAATCTGAATTGATGCTTTAGTCTACCGCAATAAGCGTTACACATAGAATGGACCGAGAACATCAACCACATTGGAATTTGCTCTGACATGAAGAAAACCACATTCGTTTTGACGGCTATTGTCTGCGCCCTCCCCGCGTTGTCGCAAGAGAATAGCGCACCGTATACGCATGCTACGTTTCAGCCCGGCAAGCGGTCAATCGAGAATCTCATTGAATTCCCAAAAACGACTTTCTCGGGAGAGTTAGCCATCATCTGCTCAAGCAGAGCCACAGCAAAAGGACGCATCAAAGACGGGCGCTGCTCATCCCCGCAGGATCCCGATTTGGATTTCACCATGGCAGTAAGCCGTAGATTTAACTCTGCCCGCGTCATTTCTGCCACGGTGAACGGCAAAAAAGAGGAAGTGGACTTTCAGTTTACGGTAGTTTTTTCGAGCAACGGCGAAGAGCAAAATATCGTCGTTCATGAAAATAACGGCAAAAACATCGAGCGCTTCGGTAATGACTACACATCGGCGCAGCGATACTCGCCCAATCCGTGGCCAGCTCGTTGTTCCGGCTGGCGACGCGATGATCTCATTGTCGAGGTTGCTATCGTCGAAAAGACAGGGCGCGCCAAAGCGATCGAAGTGATGTCTTCAACTGCCGGAGTCGACGCGCGGTGCAAAGATGCACTACAAACTCAACTGAGCAACGCACGCTGGATTCCAGCCATAAGCAATGGCGAGTTGGTCGAATCGGTGTGGGTCAACCCTATCGTGTTGACTAAACTTTCATTCAAGCGAGAACAAAAACAGGAATAACCCATCCGTCGGAAAATTTTATCCGGCGCGCCGCTGACGACGTGCGCCGTTACCACCACCGGGTTTTTTCGCAGCACTACCCCGTCGGCTGCGTGGTTTTTTACTGCGATTATTCGCGGCTCGGTTGCCACCACCTTGCTTGATCGGTTCAGCCTTAATACGCTTATCCGGCTCATAGCCTGAGATTACTTCCTTACGAATTTTGGTCTTAAGCAACTTCTCAATATCGTCGAGAAGTTTGAGCTCATCGACACAAACCAGGGAAATCGCACTGCCCTCCTGCCCTGCCCGCGCCGTACGCCCAATACGATGGACATAGTCCTCGGCAACAAATGGCAATTCGAAATTGACTACTGTCGGTAATCGCTCGATATCGATGCCGCGTGCCGCAATATCTGTTGCAACAAGCACCCGAACTTTGCGTGATTTAAACTCGCTTAATGCACGCGTTCGCGCCGCTTGCGATTTATTGCCGTGAATCGCGAGCGCGGATATACCATCGTCAACTAACTGTCCCGCGAGTCGATTGGCCCCATGTTTCGTACGGGTAAATACCAATACTTGCTGCCAATTCTCTGCTCCAATGCGGTGTGACAACAGCTCTCGCTTACGGCTCTTGTCGACCGGATGAACGACCTGACTGACGAGCTCTGCAGGCTTATTACGTGTCGCCACTGATATCTCAATTGGCGAATCAAGCAGGCCGGCGGCAAGTGTGCGTATCTCTTTCGAGAAGGTGGCCGAGAACAACAGGTTCTGCCGTTCTTTCGGCAATACTTTTAATACACGTTTGATATCACGGATAAAGCCCATATCGAGCATGCGATCTGCTTCATCGAGAACGAGCAGATCAACCTTCGACAGGTCAATTGTTCCCTGTTGCATGTGATCGAGGAGACGCCCTGGCGTCGCGACAACAACATCCACACCATTCCGCAATTTGGATATTTGCGTATTAATGCTGACGCCGCCAAATATGACCGCCGTTTTGAACGGCAAATAAGCGCCATAGTCGCGCACGCTTTCGCCAACCTGAGCGGCTAGCTCACGTGTTGGGGTCAGAATGAGCGCACGGATGTTACGGCGGTTTTTAGTGGATGTTTGAAGATGCTGCAAAATTGGCAGCGTAAACCCAGCCGTTTTGCCGGTTCCCGTTTGCGCAGCGCCAAGAACATCTCGACCCTCCAGAATGACGGGTATGGCTTGTTGCTGAATAGGGGTTGCTTCCGTGTAGCCTTTTTTCTCAACCGCACGCAGCAATTCGATCGATAGACCGAATTCATTAAATAACATTGATTTTTTAACTCCAGATCGCCTGACGCGAGAGCGGATAATCCACGCAAGTTTCGGCCCAGGCTTTAATTTTGATTAGCACTCAGACACTGCGACATGCAGACTGAGAGCGTGTGGCACCGACCGATGGATGCCAAGACGGAGCGGACTATAACAGGACGCCGCTCAATTGGAAGGACAAAAATCCTTTTTTTTCAATAATTTAACACTATGTCGAAACCCATTTTTTAACACACGCCTCAAGAACGACGGAATTCCTTCATTTGCACTTTTGTTTCATGCCCAGCAAACGTATTGCCAGACTGGTCCTCACCCTTCATATAGGTACGCTGCCAACCCTGCTTTTCAGCCTCTGATCCAGACTGCTGTAGCTCTTCGTTGAATTTCATACGGTCATCGCGCCAATCCACGTACTGTTGATAGAGTTTGGCGTTCTCATTTAAATTCTTCAATGTCGGATCGAATTTTCGAACATAGTGGCGCGGGTACGGCAATACAGTCGCGATGGGCTCGTCTTTCTCGAATGTAACTTTGTGGCGCTTACGCGTGAATTGCCAATTCATCGTGAACGTAAACGGCGCCCAATCTGTTTCGATAATGCCCTCAAGGGGCGCGATGGCGTCTTTCGGGCTGTTCGCCGGGCCTTTCACCCATAAGTTATGAGACTTCGTCGTACGGAAGAGATACCCCAATGAAAACGTCAGCACGCCATTGCCGAAATGTGAACCAACCAGCGCCGACTCCTCGTTGTGAAAACTGATTTTAATTGCATCGAGACCCGCTTTGCCGTTCCAGCGTGCTGTAAATGACACTGGGTTAAGAATCTCCCAACCCACCTGATTCGCAATTGCCAACGGCAGGCAACGGTAAGCGAACTTTTCTGGCAAGTCGTCAATCCAATCGCGCGCTCTAACTGCAGAGCGCAATCGCATCGGTTCCTCGACGACTTCGTAAGCGGTGATTTGCAACTTGTCTTTCATACAAACTTCCTAAATGGTATACGACAGCTTTCGATCGGCACTCAACACGCAGATTGTGCGGCGATGCCAACATCGATATTCGAGCTAAGTGAGCCGCTTACTTAGCCGCAGTCATCAGCGACCCGCCGGCGACAACCAAACTAATGCCTGACGGTAGAAAAACACTAAGCGGCCGCGCCGCCATGTAACAATTACGTATTGTTCTCGGAAACTTGACCGACCGGCTTAGGGCTGAAAAGTAAAGCCTTCCGCCTGGTGATTCGAAATC
>JABIUH010000451.1 GCA_018701055.1 Woeseia sp.
CGGTGTTTGCGGCCAAGTTTGCTTTCCTAAGCTGAGTCTCTCAGCCGCTCAGGCCCGCTGGCTTTATGGGGTCGAATCTTCTACATTCTTTGACTAGCAATCAAAGAAAAACACCTGGGGACACAATCATGACATTCGATCGTCGTCAGTTTGTTACGGCTACATTGGCAGGCGCTGGTCTTAGCGCATTTCCGGCAGTGCTCCGAGCTGCGGTGTCGCGGGCAGTGCGACCGCTTAAAATCCTGATACTGGGTGGCACCGGTTTTCTCGGCCCCCACACCGTCAATTACGCGCTGGAACGCGGTCATGAGGTGACGCTTTTCAATCGCGGCAAGACCAATAACGATCTATTTTCTGAACTAGAAACAATCATCGGCAATCGAGACCCAGATATTGATGAAGGATTGTCCGGGTTAAAAAATCGCCAATGGGACGCGGTAATCGATAATTCGGGTTTTGTGCCGCGAATTACTGGTGCATCCAGTACGCTTCTGGCGGACAACGTTGAACAATATGTTTTCGTATCGACCATTTGTCAGTACGACCAGTGGTTTGACGGCGGTGACAACGGTACTGAAGAGCGCCCGAGAGGAATGCTGGATGATCCAACGACCGAAGATGTCGGCACTCACTACTGTGCTCTGAAAGCCTATTGTGAACTTGCGGTCGAAGACGCAATGGCGGGCAGGGTAACGCAAATTCGGCCGGGTTTGATTGTCGGGCCGAGAGACGGCACTGATCGATTTACCTATTGGCCCGTGCGCATTAATCGCGGCGGTCCGATCCTGGCGCCGGGGAAACCATCGGATCTGACTCAATACATTGATGTTCGCGATTTGTCCGCGTTCATGGTGCATTGCGTGGAACAGAATTTGACGGAAAGTTACAACCTGGTGCGACCGCCAATGCCTTTGGGCGATGTTCTGTCGGCTGGGTTAAAGGTCATCGATTCAGATGCCGAGTTGATTTGGACGCCGGCCGACTTTCTGGCAGAGCATGATATTCAGCCTTGGCGCGACGTGCATTTATGGGCGGATTCAGAAAGCCCAGCCTCCGGCTCGTTTACTTGGTCGAGCGAAAAGGCACTTAACGATGGGCTCACAATACGGCCGGTTGAGGACACGATGGTTGACACCCTGGCTTGGTTCAAAACCTTGCCAGACGAGCGGCAGGAAAAATTGCGATTTGGTATGAGCCGCGAACGTGAGCTTGAAGTTTTAGCTGCATGGCAGGCGAAATGAACGGTAAGCTGTAGGCGTTCGCGTTGCTATGACAAAGAATAGAAACACGACGTCGATTGAGACGCAGCTTGCCCACGACGATCGCCACGCAGAAGGTGCGATTGCTCCGCCGATATACCAGACGTCGCTTTTTACATTTGAATCCTATCAAGCGATGGTTGACCGCTATCGCGGGGACGTGACTCAGGCGATTTACTCGCGGGTCGACAATCCAACCAATACTGTGCTGCACGAAAAGCTGGTGCTCCTCGAGGGAGGTGACGCTGCGCTTTCATTTTCGAGTGGTATGGCGGCGATTAGCAACACAATTCTTAGCATCGTCAACCCGGGCGACCGAATCGTTTGTATCAAGAATGTCTACGCGGATACCTACCGATTGTTGCGGGGACTGTGCTCACGTTTCGGTATAGAAACAATATTCGTTGACGGCGCGGATGTTGCGGAAGTGGGGCGATCTTTATCGGGTGCTAAATTGTTGTATCTAGAGAGCCCGAATACCTGGATGTTTGAAGAACAGGATCTCAAATCTCTTGCCACATTGGCGCGCGCAAATGATGTCACTACAATTGTTGATAATAGTTGGGCGTCTCCGATCAATCAAAGTCCGCTGAGCCTGGGGATTGATTTGGTCGTTCACTCGGCGACCAAATATATTTCTGGCCATAGCGATACGGTCGCGGGCGTTGTAGTCGGTGGTGCGGCCTTGGTTGAACGCATCGATCAGACCGTTCGTCCATATCTTGGGGCAAGCTTGTCGGCGCAGGATGCCGCGCGACTGATACGGGGTCTGCGAACTTTGCCTATTCGAATTCAACGTCACCACGAGAGCGGGCTAACAATCGCCACCCGGCTTGCTGCCCGAAACGACGTCGTGCGTGTGTGCCATCCCGGACTTCAGCCGAAAAAATCCTCGTGTCTTGCCGGCTATGGCAGTTTGTTTAGTTTCGAGCTGAGTGACGCGATCGACATTCCGACTTTTTGCGACGCGTTAGAGCTTTTTCATCTCGGTGTTAGCTGGGGCGGTTATGAAAGTCTTATCGTACCGGCAGAGGTCTCCTTGAATCAGGCTGGAGAAAACAATGCCGCGGTAGATTTCGGAGTCCCGCCACGCATGATTCGGCTGTTCGTTGGTTTGGAGGATCCGGAAGATTTGTGGAGAGATTTGGAAGGTGCTTTTAGTGCCGCAACCAAAAAGTTAGTGATTAACACCCAATGAAAAAATCGATCGGACTCTTCGAGGCGATGTTGCCGTTAGTTACGATGGTCGTGTGCCTC
>JABIUH010000439.1 GCA_018701055.1 Woeseia sp.
ACCTGCTGGAACAGTATGCAAATCAGAACCCGGATGACGCTCTCGTGACCACGATGGGAATGGAGATGGAGATAAATACGTTTTTTCGACTGCAGAGCCCCTCAGTCATTGCAAAATTAAACGAACAGTTTCCTAAATTAGGTGATAGTCCATCTCCGCGAGAGGTGTTTTTGAAACTTCGAGAACTGAGAAACAACTGGTAGTTACTTGATGCGTTGCTGCAGCGCCTCCAGGCGCCTCGTCTGGATGAGATTGGGCATTACAAGATGGCGCGCCGCAAGCCACAGCCACTGGATCGCATCGTAGACGCGAATCTGATCGGTAAGTCGTTCGCGCCATTCAGCGCTGTCGCCGCCCAGATAAGCGCTCAGCAATACATTCGACTGCACTTCACTAAGATTGTGATATCCGATCGCTGATGCGAAATCGAACATCGGATCACTATCACAAGCGTATTCCCAATCAATGAGTTTCAAGCCATCACAATCAATCACATTCGAAGCGACAATGTCATTGTGGCCGCACACCGTGTCATCTCGGACTGACACACTCCCGACGATCGCAACGCATTCAGTTGCAAAAGCATGCAGACCATCTCTTCGGTCTAGTATTTTTTTATAAGCAGACGCGTGCCCGACCAGACCAATCGGAATTCCCGTCTGGGGCATTTCATGACCACGACGAATGACGTTCGCCATTGACTCCAATTTTTTCGGCGACGATAAGTCCGCCTCCTCCCATACTCTACCCGGCAAAAATTCACGTAACAACACGCCGGCGTCTGCATCTGAGTAAAATACTTCCGGTCCGATGCCAGCTGCATGAGCATTGGCAAGAATCTTCACCTCCAGTGACCGATTAAACTGAAATAATCGAGACTGCGGAGAGTCCAGTCGCAGCACGTAGTCCAGCCCTCGATAACGAACCTGGTAAGTTCGATTCGTCTGGCCGCCATGCAATTCTTCGACATCGGCATCCATAGGATCCCAAGTTGGAATCATGGATAGAGCGTCAAACACCGAGAGCAATTCAGTCATTTGCCCGGAGATTGTTGTTGTTCACGAAAGCTACGCGACCATTTCGAGAGACCAAACGGAATCATGACAACATAGGCAACGAACAAAACGGATGTGACTTCCAATTCTCGCGACCAATATATGAATACTGAAACAATGTCGATGACCAACCAATACCACCAATTCTCCAGCACCTTACGCGCAACAAGAAACGTAGCCCAAATGGCCGCGAAGGTTGTGGCTGAATCGATATAGGGGAAAGCGGCATCCGTTAACGTATCCAGTAAATAGCCAATAACCGCAACGCAGGCAACGATTACGATCAGTGCCAACAGATGCGTTCGGCCGGGCAAGGTAACGACCGGCAGGCGCTGCTCACTTCCCGAGCGCCAGATGAACCAACCGTAAATCGCCATCGCGAAGTAGAAGACGTTGAGGACCGACTCCATGTATAGCTTGGCGTCATAATACACGGTGACATAAATTGCGGTGCTAACCCCAGCGAAGAACCAACACCAGATATTTTCCCGAATGGCGAGTAGCAAATAGAACACGGCAAATACAACTGCAAGAATTTCGCTAGTCGTCCAACTCGACAACTGCATCCAAAGCGTATCGACAAATGACACCATTGCCTGTTAAACCTAGATGGGATTGTTTAGAATTTTTATCGCGAAGACCGCTTTTGGCACGCTCGCAAAGGTGATTCCAATTTCCTTGTGCAAAGCGCACATGACATCGTCGTATTCACCTCGTAGCTGCGTACTCATCGCATTTGTTTCAATTTCGATCGATGCGTAGGTATTCAGACGATCGATCACATCGTCGATCGGAGGTATGAAATCCTCACTCAACGGATAAAGACTGATATCAACTGCAACACGCATGGTTAAAACCTCATATCAAAAGACACGCCAATCTGGCGCGGATCACCCTGCCGAATGAAAAGCGCAGGTGGAAAATTAGGTGGTTCATTGCCAAAGAAAAAGCCACGCACCGCGTAGCGCTCGTCAAATACGTTTCGTAACCATAGTTGAGTCGTCCATTTTTCCGACTGATAGCCAATGCGTGCATTGGTCACCGAGTAAGACTCCGATTGCTGATCGTGCGAGACATCAAAATAGAACTCATCTTTCGCGGTAAAGTCGACGCGCGTAAACCAACCTGATTCATGTCGATAGACGCCACCAGTTGCCAAAGTGTAGTTCGGCGCGTGCGCCTGATCACGTCCGCTAATACTGACCTGTGGTGTTACAAACTCGTCGAATTCGGCATTTAGCAAACCAATGGTGGCGTAAAACTCCAAATCGTCATTGGGGTACCAACGAACATCCGCTTCAAGCCCAAGTGTTCTCCCTTCCGCGGCATTGTCGGTAAAGAACACAAACGATGCTGGGTCGTTAGGGTCAATTTGAAACGAAGTTTCAACTTGCTGATCCTTGCGAATGCTATAGAAGACAGAGCCCCCAAAGATAATGCTATCGTTGGCGAATCGTGATTTGATGCCTACCTCAATATTCCAAAGAGACTCCTCGCTAAACTCTCGTCGACCGACAGGGACGAAGCCCAAATTAAATCCGCCGGCTTTGTAACCTCGAGATAAGCTCGTGAAGAGGGTGGTTCGATCATTCAACTCATGCGCATAGGCAAGCTCTCCACCGAGCATATTTTCAGTGGGCCTAAGATTTAAGCCGTTAGAATCAAGATAGTCTATTTCGCGCCGCTCGAAACGTAGACCGAACGTCAAACGACCGGAGTCGCCAAGCGGATGTTCGAGCTGACCAAAAAGTGCCGCATTGAACGCCTCGAAGTCACTATCAAGTCGATCATCCAACGAATCGGCAAAATTGAATCCGGGATCAAAATAATCCCCTTGATTAATTGTGGTCAGTTCTTCGTCCAGTTTGTTGACGTAGAAACCGACTAGCCAGTCAGTATTACCGTCAAATATTCGGCCCGCTTCTTTCGAGATAATTCGAACCTCACGATTGAGCGACAGCCGTTGCCGGTCATTCCGGGACACGTAATCGTACAAAACTGGAAACCACGCATCGTCATTCCCCCAATCTGCGTCAAACGAGAAATCGATTTCGGTATCGACGATCGAGGCAACCGAATTGATGCGGTACTTAGTGCTGCCATCCCAATCAATATTGAACGATGCGCCAAGGCTACGTTGCGCGTCTTTGCCTGGACGATTGGAAAGAACGGTAAGACTATTGTCGATTGCGAAGGCGTCATAGCCATCATCGACATCGCTATACATACTGGTTAGTTTGAATTGCCAATTGTTGCCAGCTTTCCAATTGAAGCGCGCTCGGAACGAAGACTCGTCTCGGCCATTAGTATCGTC
>JABIUH010000453.1 GCA_018701055.1 Woeseia sp.
TAGCGTTGTCTGGCGTCCGCAATGTGACAGGTCGACCATCACACCGACATTATTCATTCGGTCAACGACTTCAACGCCGAAATCCGACAAGCCAGCATTGGTTCGCTCAAGGCAACCGTCGCCGACTAGATTACGAAAGTTATAGGTGAGCTGAAAACTGCGCATACCGAGTGCGTACAGTGTGTCGATACTATCGACATCGCCGTCGAGCATTTTCGAGTCCTGGAAATTCATCATCGCTGCAACGCGGCCGCCGTTTTTCGCACGATTAAAATCATCGGCCGACAACGCAATCATAAGAATGTCAGAGTGCTCAGCCACGCGTTTTCGATACGTCATTAGCGCATCGATGGCGGTTTGTAGATCACGCCTGGATAAGCTTTCAATGAATCCGGAATAACCGGTCGCTGCTAAAGCCGTTAATTCCGCTTCATCCCAGTCACGCATAAAACTGAGTGCATCGATGACCAGCGCATTGTTGTAAAACGCGCCACCGACGTCTTGCGCCCAAGCGGGCCTTGCAACGGATGCCGCTGTACCGGCAGCTAACATGGCGAGTGTTTCTCGACGGGTAATCATAAATTCATCTCCATAATCGACTGCAGCAATAACTCAAATTTCTAAGCTTCTACTCAAGGTCGAGTCAGCGGCAGCCCAGCAAGACTACCAGTGGCCGCACTGTCACGAATTGCGAAAGTACCATTGACGCTTACATGAATAACGCCTTCGGTAAGCTCACGAGGAGATTCGAATGTCGCCTTGTCGCGATATTGAGTGGGGTCGAGAACGGTGATGTCTGCAACATAGCCCTCACGCAAATAACCACGGTTCGATAGATTGAAGAAATCAGCCGCGAGACCTGAGTAACCTCGGATGATGAATTCCGGCGCGTAGAGTTCGTTTTCAAATACGAACATTCTCATCTTTTTCGCGAAAGCACCGAACGTGCGGGGATGCGTAATCGGTTGATCCGGACGCGGCGTTCGACCGTCTGTACATGTCATCATCCAGGCTTCTGCGGCGAGCACGCGGGTATTGTCGTCATCATAAAGCTCGAGATTCATGACACCTTTATTGCCGCTACGCAGAATTTGTTGCACCGCGAGTGCCGGGGACGATTCCAGTTCTCGTGCCACTTCCCCAAGCGTCTTACCATTCAAGCTGGGATCTGTATCTACGAACAAAATCTTATCCGCACCACCTCGAATTTGCAGCATCGCATTCGTCGAGGCCTCAATCTCCGCCGCCAAATCCGCATCGTCAAGCCGTGCAACCATGCCTTCCTGACCACCGGCTGCCGCCCAATCGGGGATCGTGTAGGAGCGCAGATTACTTTGCGTTGCAGTGTAGGGGTGCTGCGCCGCCCAGACGTCGACGCCCCGTTCGCGTGCAGCGTTAATGTAGCCGGCCCCAACGTCCGCGCGCCCATAATTGTGGGCGCCTTGTAGGTTGAAGTGACTGAATATCCCTCGTAGTCCGGATTCCTCCATAATGCGAATGCCTTCTTTCACAGATTCGTCGTAGCCAACGCCTTGATAAACCGCACCGAGGTCACGATCGTGGGTGTCGTAAATCGCACCGCTATATTCGGCGGCCACTTTGGCGAGTTCGATGACTTCATCGGTGGAGGCATAGGTCCCCGGCACATAGAAGAGGCCAGTCGATAAACCGAAAGCACCTTCGTCCATACCTTTTCGAATGAGACCCTGCATGGCGGTCATTTCGTCAGTAGTCGGCGCGCGATTTTCGTCACCCATCACCTGGCGTCGGATATAACCGTGGCCGACATAAAGGATGCCGTTCGTCCCAATGCCGTTGGTCCGCCAGCGTTGCAAACGATCAGCAACATTGCTGGTGCCGTCGCCATCCGTGCCGAGCACGACTGTTGTGATGCCCTGGTGGAGGTAGGGCAATGCGTCCCGTCCGTAGTCAGGGTCCAGTTCGGCGTGACTATGGGCGTCAATAAAACCGGGCGCGACCCACATTCCTGTTGCATCGATCGTGTCCGGAGAAGTGACGTTCGCCTCCGCGGCATCACCAACAAAGACGATATTCTGATCGCTAACACCAATGTCGCCTACGTATGGAGCGCTCCCCGAGCCGTCAAACAATAGACCGCCGACGAACAGGTGTTCCACGGTAGTGGCGTTTTCGTTGCTTGCCTTTTCGGTCTGCCCGCATGCAGTCAAGAATGTCGCAACAATGAAGGCGGTCAGAACGCCGCGATGGTTTGTTTGCATACCGTGATTCTCCTATTCTAAGGTCTACGAGCGCGTCCGGGCAATCAGAAGAAAACATCGCGGTATCGTTGGCGCAGGTAGGCCGGACGTATCAGCGGCAGATCTTTCATATTGCCAGTCTGAAGACTAAACTTCGATCCAATGACGAAAAATTGCAAACACGGACATTAGCACGAGTTTGTCATGAGATTGGACACTGAAAATATAAGGAGTGACGTTGTGCGCAACCCGGCAGCTCGATTCTGCGCGTTCATTCAACGAACTAGGCTCAAAACGTTGTTCGTTGCACTAACGACGTTTGCATTGTGCGTGGGCTGCGCAACGTCTAACGATCCAAGAACGCCTCGTCAGCAAATAACGTCTTGTCCGCCAGGCCAGTTTATGGTCTGCGTCAGTCAGCAACCACGAAAACCTACGCAGGGTGGCGATGAAGAAATTCCGCTGTATGATCACTGCAGATGCGACTCAAATATCTAGGGTATTAACCGGACGCCCGAATTACATTATTGGCGATCAGGTGGCGTCCCGTACGGGTAGTAATTTTCCAGCGTGACATTTTCGTATTGCAACGCGTCAAGATGAACGGTGCCAACGAATGGGCCAGGTGCATCGACGAGGATAATCGTCTTCGCATACCCCGTTTCGTCAAAGCCGCGTCTGAAATGCACGCGAGATTTTACAACGAAAGAATCGAAATTGTCCGGATCAAGCGGGCCAAACTCCAGTTCCTCTGTCCACAACACCTGTTTTAGTGCGGGTGTAATGATGAGTGAATTCCGATCGCCAAAATCGACTATCGCAACCTGATCAAAGCGCATTCCTGGTCCGATATAACTCAGGGTGCCGCTAATGGAAACCGGCGTACCGCTTGCAGGGCCGGTAAAACCACCTACCTCCATATTGAACAAGTCATCAACCTTGGCATCGCTTTGCTGTAACAATTCGAGTACTCGCTCATCTCTAATAGTCGCTACGAGTACGCCGCTAAGTTTCTGGTCCACAACTTCACGCAAGATGTGCGTCGCATCTCCGCTTCTGTCGCTATAGTCGGCAAATACGATAGGCGTGGCTCCCGCGGCAAACGCGGCGGTTGCTCTGGCGGCCGCAACATCTGGCTGAGCAAGCGGTTCGCCAAACAACTCTTCGCGTACTCGCCAGATGTATTCGGACATGTCATCCGCAATCTCGTCGGCAAGTTGCGGATCATTGTTCGTCATGACATGTACAGTCGCTCCAACGTCGGGAACATCCGCCCACGGGAAGCCGTAAAAAACACTGACAAAAACATCATCCTCGCGAGCTTCCCAGCGTCGCGCGCGTTCCATGATATCCATCGCCGGCGTCTTTCCTGTCCATTGCAAAACGGTTGGAGTGATTACGCCGGGTTTACGTGTAGCGGTTGTTGGCGAATAACTGCCGCGCGCGATGCGGATTAGAGATCGTGCAGAGCGGGCGCCTTGAATTCCTGAGTCATAGTGCGGATAACGTTTGGTAACGAACGCCATGTCCGCCCACTTCAGGAACTCTTCGTCTTCATTGCCATGCAAATCGAATGAACCAATGATAGGTACGTCCGGACCCACGATTTCGCGAAAGCGCCGCGCGATTTCAGCCTCCGGACGCGGAATATTGCGAACAGCCATTGCGCCATGCAACGCCATGTAGACACCATCTACTGGCATCGCTTCGCGTAGATCATCAAGCATGCGACCCATGAAATGCTCAAATGCTTCTTCGGTAGACCAACTTGCAGATGACCCGCCAAACACACCCGCTGGAGATTCAAGGCCGATCAACTCGATGTCTTTATATTCTCGAGCTGCTGCGACAAAGCCTCGCATATAGCTGCCGGCGGTCAGCACTTCATCGCCAACATACGGTGGCCGAATTTTTGTCCAGCGCGCTATGTCGCTGTCCCCGCCCGGACAAAATGTGCAGGTTTCATGAGCAAAGGTCATGACTGCGAACCGCAACTTATCCTGTTCTTGCGTTGGAATAGCCTCTTGTGTGCAACTCACGGTTGTACAAACAATCATTGCCAGCAGCCCAGTTATTCGCTTCATTGATCTACTTCTCCGCTATGGGCGTCAGTATTTCTGCGCCCTTTGCTGATACTAACAACCGCGTCCACAAGATGTCTTCCTGCAGCAAAACTAACAGGATTTTTCATCTTGCGGAAAATTAGCCTCAATTCGGCTACAATTTTGCTACTACCGCCTTATAAACAATCTCAAACAATGGCAGGAACCCTCATGCGACAGATCCACCGAAAAACCGTTCTGGGCTTCATATTCGTTTTCACATTTTTTCTTCCGTTCGTAGCACAGGCTGCACCGAAATCTCCCGCGGAAATGTTTGGCTTCAATCCGGGTGACGATTACAAGCTGGCAAGTTACGAACAGATGGAGGCCTATTATCGGCAGCTTGCCGCCGAAAGTGATCGTGTCGAACTGCGCGTCATCGGCGAATCTTCTCTTGGTCGGCCACTCTTTCTGTTGACGATTTCAACACCGGAGAATTTGGCAAATCAGGAACGCTACCGATCGATCAGTGAACAGCTTGCGCGGGCGCAGGTTGACGGTGAGGAGGCTGAGCGATTGGCAGCCGAGGGTCGCGCGATCGTATGGATCGACGGAGGCCTGCATGCAACCGAAGTTGCGCATGGACAAATGACGTCACTGCTTGCCCATAGAGTTGCGACTGAAGAGTCCGCGGAGATGGACCAGATCAGAAATGACGTCATCTTCTTGTTGATGCCGGTCATGAATCCAGACGGTCTTGAAATCGTTCGCAAGTGGTACGAGAGCCAACTGGGTACGCAGTTTGAGCAGTCGAACCCACCTGAGTTGTACCACCACTATGTTGGCCACGATAACAATCGTGATTTCTTTATGAATAACATGCCGGAATCGAAGGCCGTCGCAAAAGTTCTTTACGACGAGTGGTTTCCGCAAATTATTTACAATCAACACCAAAGTTCGCCGGGTTACGCGCGCATTGTAATTCCGCCGTATTCCGACCCCGTGAACCCGCTCATTCATGCAGGCGTTACAACGGGCCTTAATGAGATCGGTAGTGCGATGGGTAATCGTTTTGCACTTAAGAAGATGCCGGGTGCGATTGCGGACGTTGGTTTCTCAATGTGGTGGAACGGCGGCATGCGCACCGTTCCTTATTTTCACAACATGATCGGAATCCTGACCGAGACGGGTCACGATTCAGCATCACCCCGCATGTATGATCCAAAAATGTTCCCCAGAACAATTGCGCTTCGTGCCAATCCAGGGGCAGTTGGTGTTGTGACTGAAGATGAAGTCACTGGCGTGCCACCGGCGCGCGTTCTCTACCCCGATCCGTATAAAGGCGGCGAATCGCATTTCAGGGAGCCGGTTGATTTCATGATTACCGGTTCGATGGCGGTATTACGCGCTGCCTCAGACTCCCGATTGAAGTGGCTGACCAATATTAATCGTATGGGTCACGATGCTATTAGGGCAGGTGAGTCAGGA
Source organism: Woeseia sp. (assembly GCA_018701055.1). Lineage (GTDB taxonomy): Bacteria > Pseudomonadota > Gammaproteobacteria > Steroidobacterales > Woeseiaceae > SZUA-117. The sequence goes on from JABIUH010000453.1 coordinate 5,750, forward strand.
ACCCGTTTCTACGTTATCACCCGCGAACAAGCAGGCTTCGACGAAGCGCAGAACATGATCAACGTTTTGATCGAAGGCGGTATTGAAGTTGAAGTTGCCGAAGCGGCGTTTCGCGCAGATGATAAACGTTATCCGGAAGGGTCTTACGTCATCAGCGCAGCGCAGGCGTTTCGGCCTTATATTGTCGATCTTCTTGAAAAACAGGAATATCCGGATACCCGCCTCGACCCCAGCGCTAAAGTTAAAGCGCCCTATGACATTGCCGGCTGGACATTGCCTATGCAGATGGGAGTGGAGGTTGACCACATCGCCAGTGATATCGATGCCGACTTAATTCGGGTTCAAGGCTTGGTTGAGCCGCCTGTTGGTACTGTTTCGGGTGGAGCCCGATATGGCTATGCACTTAGTCATGCGACTAACTCAAGTGTGAAAGCGGTCAATCGATTGCTTGCTGATGGGGAAAAGGTTTATTGGACCAACGAGGCTAGTCGTGCTGGCAGCAACCGATTTAATGTTGGCACGTTTGTCATCGAATCAGGCAGCGACACAGATTCACGAGTAGAAGGGCTTGCAGCTGAATTTGGTATTGATTTTGTCGGTTTGGGATCGCAGCCAACAGATAATGTGTCGCAACTCAGAATGCCGCGCGTGGCTATGTACAAATCCTACGTTGCGTTCATGGATGAAGGTTGGAGTCGTTGGTTGCTGGAAGAATACGGTTTTGCGCCAACCTCACTCCTCGATGGTGATGTTCAAAGTGGTGATTTGTCGAAGTTCGACGTCATTGTTCTACCGCATCCCGATGGCCGTACGGCCTTCAAAAACAACGTACAAAAAATTCTCACTGGGCACGCACTTGGTGCAATGCCAGATGAATTCACGGGAGGTCTGGGTCTTGAAGGCGCTTTTGCATTGCAGAAATTCGTTCGTGACGGTGGCACGGTCGTAACGTTTGGCGACGCGAGTAATTTCGCCATCGATCAGTTCGGATTGCCTATTCGTAACGCAGTTGCGGGGGCTTCGCGAGATAAATTCTCAATACCCGGTTCTTTGATTAGCGCTACCGTTAATACGGAAGACCCATTGGGTTACGGAATGGCGGAAGATGTTGCGCTGAACTACGTCAACGGTGCCGCCTACGACATACTCGGTCAGGAAGGTTGTACCGACGATCTCCTGAACCAGCGTGATTGCCGAGAAATTAGTCGCGGTGGACGCCCGCTCGTTTCACACCAATCCCCATCAAGATTCGACAGCATCGTCAATTTCGCAGAAGACGAGCTTCTGATGAGTGGCTGGGCAACAGGAACGGAGCACATCGCATCCAAAACTGCGATGGCACGTGTTCCGCATGGGCAGGGCGAAGTCATTTTGTTCGGCTTCAGGCCGCAATTTCGCGGTCAGCCGCGTGGCACTTTTAAACTAGTGTTCAACGCATTGCATAGCGCTGCTATCGACAATAACTAAGAAAAAAGGCCATGGCTAATGCACAGATCAAGTGAACTCAGCTGTCAGGTAGCACTGATTCCGGCAGTATTCTTCTCGCTATTCAGTGTTGCAACACTTGCACAGCAGTCCGATCTTCGCATCGACGGAGAGCGACTGAATGCCACGATGGCGCACGTGAAGACGATTGGTCTGAACGAGGATGGTGGATCCGACAGGGTCGCGTATAGCTCGCACAACAAAGACGCCTTGGCATATCTATCTGAGTTGATGCAGGCAGCCGGACTTAGTACCCAGATCGATGTCGCGGGGAACCTGGTCGGTCGAAGAGAAGGGAAAGTAGCTGGATTAGCACCGATCATAACCGGTTCGCACATTGATACCGTGCCCAATGGTGGCCACTACGACGGTATCGTCGGCACTATGTCTGGTATCGAAGTGGCACGGACGATGAACGATAATGGCGTCGAGTTGGATCATCCCTTCGACGTGATCGTCTGGTCAAACGAGGAGGGCGGCAAAATTGGTAGTCGCTCTTACCGCGGAGCGATCGGCGCGGACGAAATGGCATTGCAGAGCCTTGGCGATAAAACGCTTGGTGATGGCATTGCCTATTTGGGCGGTGATCCCAACCGGCTGTCTGAGAGTCAACGGCAGGCCGGCGACGTTGCAGCGCTCATCGAGCTCCACATTGAGCAAGGCGCCGTTCTTGATCGGGAAGGTGTAACGATCGGAGTCGTTGAAGGCATCGTTGGCATCAAAAGATGGAACATCACGGTGGAGGGATTCGCAAACCACGCCGGCACGACGCCAATGGATCAAAGGCAGGACGCAATGCTCGCGGCGGCCAGGCTAACCATCGCAGTTAACGACACCATCACGGGTACGCCGGGTAAGCAGGTTGGCACGGTTGGACGAATGCAGCTATTTCCGGGCGCTCCAAATGTCATACCGGGAAAAGTTGTGATGAGTCTCGAGATCCGTGATTTGCAGATGGAGAAGGTAAGTCTTCTTTTCGAGCAGATTGAAGCTGCGGCGCAACAGATCGCGATGAAAAGCGATACATCAATATTGTTCAAACAATACTATGAGTCGCCCGCCGCGATCACTGATGAACGATTTAAGACGACGGTGGAGAACTCAGCGAATACGCTTGGCCTTACTTCAATGCACATGCCCAGCGGCGCGGGACACGACACACAAAGCCTGCAAGGATTGGCGCCACTCGGCATGATCTTCGTGCCGAGTGTTAAAGGTGTCAGCCATGCGCCATCTGAATTCACAAGTGCGCAAGATATTACTAATGGTGCCAACGTATTGTTGTTGACTATTATTGAACTCGATAAGCAACTTCGCTAAATAACCTTCATCAATCTGATTTAGAGCGCAATCCAAAGTTGTCAAATGAATATAGGGAATTTCCACGACAATGAAAAACATCATTGGAGATCATCAAGCTTTTTTTTCGCTTCAGCACACACGTCTGAACGATCTTCAAATTGATATCTCGGGATGTGAGCTGAGTCACCTCGCCTACAGAACAAAAACCTACGACGAGTACTTAAGGACGAGAGGCGAAATAGAGCAACATTGCACATCCAGCATTGAAAACGTTTGGAATGGACGCCCTATGTCCATTATGCAACTTAAAGAGCCGTTGGCTTTGAGTGCGGAATTCGATGTTCGTGTGATTGAGTTAATCCCCCCGGTGCATCGGCGTGTCTACAAGATGGGGCTGGAGCATATAGGGATTGTTATTAGAGGCAATGTTGATGAATTTTCTCTGCAGCACCGCTCCGCGTTGACCGGTCAGCAGTTTCAAAGCGTGGAATGCGAGCCGTACTACGTTACATTTTTTGAGGACTTCACGACGGTCAAGTTTTATAGAAGCTCGTTGTTGGATATTTGTGAGAGTCAGCACGGGAGACGATTTGAAGGTTTTTCCCATGTTGCGGACTGGAGCCCAGTTAATTAGCCGATCCAGTTGGCGTTAGCTCATTGTTTGTGGAGGCTATGCATAAATTACGTGCTCGCAATGATGCAGTTAGTGCTTTCAAACTGCTAAGGCTGGCAGGGGGGGGCGCTCAATAGAGGTATAGCGCCAACGATTCAGAGGCCGTGATTCCTCCTATACCGTTCTTTTAATTCGACCAGTGACATTGCGACCCAAAATGGGGATACTGCTCCGCCCATTTAACTGAGCAAAACCATGTTCCGCAATGTTCGCTTCTACCGGTTTGATAGCGGTTGGCCAAAGACTGAAGATGAATCATCTCAACTGTTGACTCAAAGTGCGTTCGAGCCCTGTGGTCCACTGACGCTACGTAGCTCTGGCTGGGTTCCGCCATGCCCGGATGCGGGCGAGGCTTTGAGCCGACGCGTCAACGGCGCAGACCTTCTTAAACTCCGCAGCCAGTCCCGGGTATTGCCGGCATCGGCGATTAATGAGGAGTTGGAGGTTCGCATTGAGGAATACCGCGAGCGAATGCAGGAGCCGCCGCCCCCGCGCGAGAAGCGCAGGATGAAATCCGAGGCGCGCGATGAGTTGATGCCCAAAGCGCTGCTCAAGTCGGATCGGATTTTTGGTTTTGTCGACCCGAAAGAAAAATTTATTGCGATCGACGCCGCGCAGTCGTCTGTTGCTGAACGGTTCCTCCGCAGACTGGGTGCGGCAGTCACGCTAGCA
>JABIUH010000268.1 GCA_018701055.1 Woeseia sp.
AAAGATTCCTACTCTATTCGGGCGACGGTTTCGATTACGGCTGGCTCGTCAAGGATTTGTCCTTTCGTATACTCGGATTCGCTATTTGCGTCAGCCGGTAGACCTTGAATTGCCCGCACCACGTCCATACCGCGGGTGACTTTTCCGAACGCGGCAAAACCCTGACCGTCGGCGTTTCGAGTCTGTCCATGATCAAGTCCCGGTTGATCGCCAATACAAATGAAGAATTCGGAACTTGCAGTCCCCAGTCCACCGCGTGCCATTGAGATAACGCCATCCGTATGCAGGATGCCGGTTTGCGCCGTCGACTCGTGCTCAATCATGTCAAAAACACCCTCCATCTCATCGCCACGGCCCCCTTGGATGACTTCGATCTTGGGCGCACCGTTATCATTCTCATAAGAAACCACACGGTAGAAGGACCCACGGTTCATATCGCTGTTTTCGACAAGCTTTAAGAAATTGCCAGCGGTAATCGGCGCCCTACTCGTATAAAGCTCGATTTCGATCTCGCCTTCACTCGTCACCATCAGCACCGAGACTCGCTCGTCAGCATGCGCGCTAATCGCCATGAACATTACCGCTAAAAACAGGTAGCTCAGTTTCATGTTCGTTCTCCAGTATCTTTTTCGGTGACATACCGAACTATCGCCAGCGGTCTCCATCGTGAGGTAAGCCAAACGTTTAGTCGTCAAGCGTAGACTCTTCACTTGACGAGAATTGACCCGTCTCCAGAAAGTCCCTAACCAGACCGAATACTTCGCTATTCTGCATCATGAATGCATGGCTAACGCCGACCAACCGAAAGTCATTCATCCCCGAAAGCTTGGTGTCGCTCACCGACACCCGACCATCGTCCGGATCGTCGAGAATCGCAGAAGTAACCGGGTCAATCGATTCGTCTCCCGCAATGACTGCAAACTCGAATGTCGGTGGTCCGAGTTGCAATGGAATACTCTCCGGACCCTTACCTAGTTGGTACCCGGCTGGCCCGTTTAGCCATTCGAATCCGGGCAACGATTGCATTTCGTCCACCGCTTTACTGCCCTGATTAGGGGGCCCAAGCATGACGACACGACCGAGGGACGGAAGATCGCGATCAGAAAAGTAGTACCGCACAAGAATGCCACCCAACGAATGCGTGACGAAATGGATGCGTCCGTTGCTGTTCATTGCAGCACACTGCTCAAGACCAGCCTCGACGGCAATCGGTGCGAGTGCTTCGATTTTATGCTCTCGAGACGGGTAGTCGATATTAGCAACGTTGTAACCATTCTCTTCGAGAAACCACTTCATGCGCTCCATGGCCAATGACGACCGTGTCAGACCGTGCAATAGCACGATACACTCACGGGCATGTTGCTTTGGATTTGGCGCATCGTCGCTGCCGCAGGCCGCAAGCATCAATACAGAAAGCATGAAAACTATGATTGTTTTGACGATCATCACCATTCGTTAGAGCATGAGTCGCATGGCCACTCGATTCTCGATGTTAATTCCGAGACGTTTCTCGTCGTCAAATAGTTTGGAAAAACCTGGCCCATATTCAGGCGCATCCATAACGATGAAGCCAAGTTTCGCATAGAACGGTGCATTCCACGGCAGATGTTTGAACGTCACCAGACCCAAACTCGAGAATCCGGAATCACGAGCCCAGCCCACAACGGCAGCCACTAGTCGCGTCCCAATTCCCTTTTTCCCGAATTCTGGCAATACACCTAATTCCTGCAGGTAAGCTTCGCCATCCACAAGGTCGGCGGCAACGAAACCAACCACCCGCTTTTTTTTATTAACAGCGATCCAAAGCCGCTCGTCTTGCTGCGCGCTGAGGAGATCATCGGGCTCCGTAACGCGGAAACGAATATTCGCTGGCAGATCGCGCTCTGAAAAAAGCGCGGCTGATGCCAGCTCAATACCCGGAATGGATTTCAGATGTTCCCGGCTCGCGAGAATGACGGATACAGCGTTCACAATCACCGCTAACGTCCGTCAATGCCCGCGAGTTGCCTGTCGTGAATCTTACTGAGCAAGATCAGCGCCATAGCAGCGCCGAAAAGCGCCCATCCCATGTCTGACTGCGTATCCCACACGTAACCCTGAGTGCCCAGGAATGCTTCTGCACCTTCGCCCGAGAGCAAAGCAACCCACCATTCGATCAACTCATAGAACGCGCTGAAACCGAGGCAAAAACACACAATAAAGAAATTTCGCCACGCGGCACTATTAAAAACATGCTTTCGTATCACTATTTCGCGGGCGACGATTGCCGGTATAAACCCTTGTGCAAGGTGTCCCACCTTGTCGTAGTGGTTCCGCTCGTGATCAAATATCTCGCCTATCCAGTCAAACAAAGGCACTTCGGCATACGTGTAATGCCCGCCCACCATCAAAATAATGCAATGCACAAGGATGAGAACGTAGGCAAGCGCGGTCAGTCGAAACGAATCTCGGGTCATCCAAAGAACGACCCCACCGATGATTGCGGGAGCCACCTCCAAAAACCAGGTCAGGTAATCATGTGGCCCAATGCCAGACCAAACGAGAACGGCAAGAAATACTCCTGTCCAGGCGTTGCGCATCGTATTACTTTGCTCAGGCATATGTTGCTCCGTCACGAAATCCGCTAGTAGTGCGGCGGTACTTCGTCTGTATCGCTGCCCGCCGGCGCGATTTCGGATAAGGTTTTAATACGTTCCCGCAGCGCCGTAACCACCAATTCCAAATTGCTTAATTGCGATTGCTGACTGCTGAGCGCGTCATTAAGCTCCGCAATCGTATACTCCTGATGCGCGAGCTTGGTTTCGATTTCAATCATTTGCTCGTCAGACACAGCTTCACCTCGTGGTTATGTAGGGAGAGACACTACGGCTCCGAGGTAATTTCTTCAATCCCTAGTGGTCCACCAGGTGGCTCTGAACCCATCAATCCTACCTTGGTGGATCACTAGCGCTGCAGTGCGTGTATCCTTCCCGATCCCGACGCTAACATCAGACCCATGTCCCTCATTCGTTTTGACGAAATTT
>JABIUH010000454.1 GCA_018701055.1 Woeseia sp.
ACGGATAAGGTGCGCTCTCGCATTGTCATGCGCAATGACAACCGACCCTTCCGCCTCAACTATCGGCCTGTTTCCGCCGGTATGATCGTCGTGCCAATGCGTATTAATGACGTAACCAATAGGCGCCGACGATACCGTACGAATGGCTCGCAGGATCTTGGGAACCAGCGGCGCGTATTGATCATCCACAATGAACACGCCATCGTCACCGGCTGAAACACCGATATTTCCGCCAAGACCTTCAATGACGTAAATAGGTCCGCGAACGTGAGTGATCGATACCTCTACAGCATCAAAATCTATTTCTTGTGAGCTGGCGAGGTTTGTCGTAATCAAGACGAATGGCAGCGATAGGAAACCAAATAATAATTTGAACAATGAACGCACCCTTTTAATACGTGAATCGATAGCCAGATTGCTAATCGACTTCGCCCAATAAAACAATAGATAATACCCGCTTCATGCAACGACTGTGCGAAAGGCAAATAAGTCATCTTTGCGAGGAGCTGCAGGCGATGAAGCAATCCATTGAAATCAGCAAAATATAGATTACGTCGCTTCGCTCGCAACGACGGCATCGGAGTCTTTAAACAATCGCGCGAGAGATTGACGGCTATTCGCTTACTGTAACTCGTGACCCGGAAATCTCATATTTCAGAACAAGCAAATCGCGAACGCTAAGCGCTCCGCCCGCAGCCGTGAACGGCGATAGACCAAGCGCACCATGTGTTATTTCGAGTTGACCGGTCGCAATAAAAGCGTCGTCTGTTAACTCGATGCTGGCGGGGAAATTCACGGTTTGTTCCATACCCTTAAGGCTAACCGTTGCAACGATATTTACGTCGGGCATGCTGCCTTCTATTGCAGTTGATTGAACCTGAATGGTTGGAAATTGTTCGACGTAAAGCAGTTTTTCTCCAAGCATGTTGGCCTTGGTGCCATCCATGTCCTTCTGCGGTACCTCCTTCTCGAAATTCTCTCCTTCAAGTGCGCGCAAGTCGAGATCATCGACCGAAAACTCCCCAACCGTTATCTCCAGCATGATCGCCGACTCAAGAGGGTTCGGCGCGACCTCGACCATTCCTGAGATGCCATTGTGCGATATCACATGATGGTGACCGAAGCGCCGCAGCGGACCGTCAGGATAGGCCAGAACACGCAGCCAGCTCGCTTCGCTATCAATTCGAAATGCCACGTTCGAAGCCGAATCCTGTGCGTGATTGACAGGCGGCACGGCGATTATGAATACGGCCAAAAGAAAGGACACTACGCGCATATGATTTCCAAGTTGACTTAACTTCCTAATTGGACCGAACTTATTCGGTTTTGATCCATCAATAAACCGTCGAAACCAAGTAAGGATAACGGCTGTTGCCGTCAACGTATTTCGTCGCATTCCTGCGCCTCCCGAACTCATCCGTTTTGCTCTGGACCGGCGATTCAAGCGAACATTGTAGCGGCACGCCAGCAAATATTCACCGGCTCTAGCTTTCAGAGTCGACCGCTGGGCGGATGACGGTAATGTGACAATAATTTCATCTGACACTATGTTTTAGGTTGTTTTTACAGGGCAGTTACGAATAGCGGAATCGACAGTGCAAAGACGATTGAAAATCCGGACCCTAGCCGTCAGGATACGCGAAGACCTGCTCACTTCCCGACTAAAAGTGAGCAAACGAATTGAGGATAATGAACCATGGTAATACGAGCAAAGTGGAGCCTACATTTGACACTTGTCGCGTGCGTCGCGATTGGAGCGGCTGAAGCGTCGGAGTGGCAGGTTGTGCAGGATTCGAGCGCTGTTCGCTTTATCGGCGTGCAGGAGGGATCGGCATTCCGTGGACGCTTCGAAAACTTCTCCGCGATGATCGACTTCGATCCGGAAAACCCCACCGCTGGCAAGATTGTCGGCGTCGTAAAAACAGAATCTGCCGAATCAGGTGACGCAGAACGAGATGCGACGCTGATGGAGGAAGATTGGTTCAATCCGGACAACCATCCGGAATCTCGTTTCGAGTCCGAGCGAGTCGAGCAAATGGACGATGGAACATTTGCCGCGCACGGGCAACTAACGATAGTCGGCGTCAGCCAACCGGTGACAATGACTTTCGAGTTCGAGGTTGAGGAAACGACGGCACATTTTTCCGGCAGTTTTGATATTAAGCGATTGGAGTTTGGTGTGGGCTGGGATGCAACCAATTGGATCGACGACGAGGTCGGCGTTCAAATAGAACTCGACCTGCAACAATAGTCTGGTAGGAGACTCCCGATGGCTAAGCAAAACTCTAAACAACCTCAGTCGGTCAGCAAACGGCAATTCCTAGAGGCTGCCGCCTCAATTGGCGGCATGTCCACCGTGATGACGGCCCTCAATGGCTTCGGCATGGGTATGGCCTCTGCTGCAGAAGCGCCACCGAATCTCATGGGGCGTTCCGATGGAACCAAAGTGCTTATTCTGGGTGCCGGCCTTTCGGGTATGACCGCCGCCTACGAGCTGGGCTTACGCGGTTACGATTGCCAGATTCTGGAGGCCCGCCCGTTCGCCGGAGGTCGCTGCCAGTCCTCCCGTGCGGGATTCAAGACAACACAGGTTAATGGTGAAACTCGCACCTGTGATTTTGACGAAGGCCAGTATTTCAATCATGGCCCGTGGCGTCTGCCAAGTTATCACCATGCGGTTTTTCACTACATCCGCAAATTCGGCATTCCCATGGAGATCATGGTTCAAGAGAACGACGAGGGTTACTTACAGTACGACGAGGTTGACGGACCGT
>JABIUH010000455.1 GCA_018701055.1 Woeseia sp.
GGCTCTGTAAAAATTTTAGGGTCGGTCGCCGTTACCGAATAGTGCAAGTAGCGATTGTCCTCACTGACCGTGAAGCGCTCTACAAGTTCCAGGTCCTCCGACTGCGGAATGCCTGCCTGATCGAACCAGGGAAAGTCGACTGCAGTTGTCACCACGACAAGCGTATCGTCTTCCCAATGACCGATAGCGACACCATAAGGACTTGACACTCGCTCGGCTGGCTCGCCCATCAAGTGAAACCGACGAGAAACGCCGAGCTCTTCATGTCGCAGTAAGATATACTCGCCGTCACGAACGAACTCCATCGGGTTTGGACTGTCCATGATCGCTGGCAAAGAATTTTGGCAGTGGATAAACGGATTGTCCGCAATTTCGTCCCAGTTCTCCTGGGTCGTACGAGCATAGTTGGTTAGCGGATAGGTATCGTTCCACAGCCCACGAACAACACCACCCTCCAGGTCGCCCGTCAGGTCGTGGCTCCAGACGCGAAACAGATCGGTCGAGTCTTCCGAAGAGTCGGCCAGAAGGTTCTCCTGATAAGATTCCTCGGATATCACAAGTCCGCCGTTCCAGCGCGGCCCTGAAGACTGTCCGGCAATAAGCTCTCGGCCGTCAGCCAGCAGCGTGTTGGTCACAAACATCGCGTTCTGATTACGCCGGCCTCGAAAGCCTGCAACGCGAATCGTCTCGCCCAGCGGGTACTGGTCCGGCCCGACTCCGCGACGAGACAGCGCGATGTGTGAGTCTTCGTCGAGATGCCACTCGACCGTGGTGCCATCTTCCTCGGTCACCGTCACCGTAAGTTGCACATGGGGACTACGCCAGTTCACCTCGGTGAGAATACCGACGATCTCCACTTCCTCATTTCGGTCATAGTGAACGTTTGGGTTGTGGTGTGCAAAGCTCGCTATCGGCAACACGAACAGAGTCGATAAGAGAACAACGCGTCGCGCCAGTCTTCCTTTAGCACTCAAAAGACGCCGCATTGGTACTCTGATTAGTACTCTGAAAGCCGCCTCGCCGAGCGCGATAATGGGGAGAACAAACAGTAATAGCGTTGCAGAATATGATCTCATTCGTTTCATCATCTTAGGTAAAGTATTGGAATTATAGAGTACATATCATCTAACGGAAACATACCAAAGAATCGACACTGTTGCGTGAAACATCCTTCCTATCCAAAAGGTATTGCGAATGACTGCCTGGGACAAAATGCAGTCATCAAAATTCACTCACAGGGTGAATACAGCAAGCGAAAATCCAGATATTTCTGCTTCAACCGGTGGCACCACCAGCACCTAAAACTATCGCCTTTTTCATTTTCTTATCCGGCTAACCCGTTACATAAACCCAAAAATAACATGCTCAACTCATACGCCTGGATAGTGTTTTTTCCTAACTGAAAACAAATAGGCTGCGCTAAAGGTGGTGCCAATAAAGAACCCCGGCGCGAGGGTTAGTACGATATTGGGCGTGCCATTAATTATGTGAATGGGCACGATTACGCCATATTGCACAATAGTGGCACACACCACTGTTAATACCATATTCGCCAGGCACGGCATCATCGAATTAAGCTTTAAAAACATGAACTCAAGTGCCGTTATATTGATCAACGTGAGCAAGCCGGAATACGCTCCCTGAATAAAACCAGCGCGCATGGCCACCGCAAAATTCTGCTGCATGCTGCCATCATAAACACTGCTGTAGAACGCCCAGCCGCCGTAACCTAGAACGGCAATTACGGTAATCCAAACCTTGTGCTTTGGTGCTGCCAATAACGTTCGCTGGAATGCTGCCTAGCGCTTTCTTAAATACAACAGTAGCGCGCAACAAATCCAGACGGAACAGGCCATATAGAACAATACCCCACCATCCGTATCACCGGCTTCGTTGATTACCCGATTAACCCCAAGCGGGGTAAACAGATGAAAAAATATCGCACCCGAAATGACCGCCAGACCCAATATCGCCCCTAAGGCTCGAGTTCTGGACATCCATAATAAAATAACCGCAATCAGCTCCGCAGTACCAATCACATAGCCACCAATCGAGTTAAATAACGGTGCTGCCCAGGCCAATAAGCCAATACCTGACATCCAATCGCTAATGGTGCCAAAAATAATCCGGGTTTCCTCGTGCCCCTGAAACTTGAAGAACAAGGATTGTAAAAACACAAACGAAACCCAGGCAATCAATACCCAGGTTGCTATCACGCGTTTATCCGATGTCATAAAGCATCCCCAATTAGAATGTGCTGACAGCTTGCTAGTGTGTTGCCCTAAACTAGCATATAGATATCGTCCAACCGTTGCGATGATTTTAAGAAACCTCTACGCGATAGAAAAAATCTTCGCTCGCACTGTTTTTCGGTATTGCGTCGGCAATACTGCCATCTCACGCCGGAACAACTTACTGAAATGCCCTTGATCGTGATAACCCACACGATAGGCGATTTCCGAAACTTTCAGATTGGTTGACTCGAGTAGCTCCTTGGCCGTTTCGATTCGAAGTTTCTGCAAATACGCCAGTGGTGATAATCCAATTGCTGCTTTAAATCGACGCGTCAACGTTCGCGCACTTAGGCTAAAAAACGACGCCAGCCTGGGCACCTCGACCAGCTCACTCATGTGTCGCTTCATCCACAATTGAACCTCGATGACAGTCTCGTCCACATGCTGTAAATCGTCGCCGTCGAAATAACGATATTTCTCGTACGGCCTGCGGATTTCGTGGGAAAAGTTCCGCTCAACCAAACTGGCAATTTCTCTACCATAGAACCGTTCAATTAGATAAACCGTCACATCCGCCAGGGCATTGACACTCGCTGCACAAAAAATAGAACCGGACTCGGTTATAAAATAATCGCGTTTCAGCTCCACGCGCGGGTAATCGCGCTGAAATTCATCGAGGTAATGCCAATGGGTAGTGGCCGACTTTCCATCCAACAGGCCCGCCTCTGCCAGAAAGCAACATCCGGTGCCGACCGCAGCCAATGTACTACCATTTTGAAAATGCCGTTTGAGCCAGTTAGAAATCTCTTTCGACTTTGCCAATACAGGGCGTGGATTGCGCCACAGTGCCGGTAGATAAATAATATCCGCAGCATCGACCTCGCTCAACGAAGCGGTCGGTTCCATAGCGATATCGCCCAACGAATTCCCGACCTGATTATCCGCCGAGACTCGCTCAATCTTCAATGCGGTACCCTGCTGGCGCGCAGCAATACGCGCGTACTCCGCCGCGCGCCACATTTCCAGTGGCAGGAACAAGCTTGCCGCAAGCATCTGGTCGGAAATAACGAAGATCAATTTCATCGTGTAATTGCCAAATATGGCTGTAATGACTAATTATTTGTCTAATATACCTTTTTTATGGGCGGCCGCTAAGAATATACTTTGATTGAAAGGACTACGACTGGTAACAACACACTATGCGTTTACCTGTAATTGTTGGTTTTGGGGGTGTTAGCCCAGCCGGCCGATCATCATTCCATCACGCCTACCGACGCACTATTCTCGACTCTATACAGGGCTCGGAACGCTCTGATATGTTCATGAGCCTGGCCAGCCTGATGAATTTGCGCGAAGGCCAAAATGGCAAACCCTTAACCGCAAAAAATGTTGAGGCCGAAGTGGGACAGCAATGCCTGGACGGCAGCCTGATTCGACAACTGGAAAACAACCTGTTTGACCCTGAC
>JABIUH010000254.1 GCA_018701055.1 Woeseia sp.
ATCGATGGTGGTCGTCATAGTTCCCGAGTCTGTCAGGTTGAAAGCACTTATATTAGTGATGTTGGCGACATTAAGCGTATAGGAACAAGGGTCACAACCGACTGGATCAACCGTCACGATCAAATCCGTAAGTGTAGTACTCGTGCCTGTGTCCACATCAAAGCTGTTACCGGTATCGATTGACTCGTAGCCTGGGTAGCTCGGATTGGATGCTGGCGGCAGGAACGCAGGCGTGCGTCTATCTCCCTTTGGCACGACTGGAAGGTCGACGTATGACCCTCCTTCACCAAGCCGCAGCGTTGTCGTCATAGGATACGGAGTGGGCCACAACATTGGCCATTGGGCATTTGAAACTGACATTCGAATACGATGCCCCACGGGAAACACCCACGAGGTGAAATGCATCTCTATATCCAGTTCGAACTCTTCGCCGGGAACGACATCTTCCGGCTCGCGGGCGGAATTGCGATGCGTTCCGTTAAAAGCGGCGCCGGCCACTTGCGTTACCGTACCGCCCGGCGCGACGTCCGATACTTTAACAATCCAATTCGCACGGATCGCATCGGCGGACACTTTCAATTTCGCAGTCGGGAAGCCGAGTATTTCTGTTTCGTTTTCGAGCGGATCAGTGTCATAAACCAGACTAAAGGCGTCAGTCGGACGTTGATCATGGGCGACATCCCCCCACCACATGACAGGGCCGCCCGCCTCAAGCCCACTAGACGGAACATAGCGAAGCTTGTGAACATCATCTGACGATTGCGTCGCCGACAATGTGTGGTTGGATTGTGGGTAGAGACGAGATTGCTGTAATCGATCGATCGGCCAACCATCTTCCCAACGCCAATAACCAGGCGCGTACTCAAGGTAAGGGCCAGGTGGGTGCCACTCACGCACATACACCGCGAAACTTGGCTCGTCGAGTATGCCCGTGTCTTCGCCTTTCAAAAACTGATCAAACCAACGCACGGCGTCATGCCGCCATTCCATGCCTGGATTCGGATACGGATCATGCGGGAACGCATGTGACCAAGGACCGATCAACGCTTTAGTCGGTGCATCGACGTTGGCTAACATTCGCGGCAAGCTATCACGGTAACCGTCGTACCAACCACCAATGTGAAATGACGGAATTTTGATTTGATCGTATTTATCTCGAGCCGATGCCCGGTCCCAAAACGGTCCATCCCGTTGTTGTTTCTTGTACGTCAGCATCCAGGGTTCAGTATCGAAGCGATTGCGAAAATTCTCATCGTCGATAACGTAGTCCGGCGCACCGGATCGGGCATTGCCCAGTTCCTGAGCCATCTCCCATGAATCGACGTGCATAATGCCATCCATGAAATGCACGTCGTCTTGATACAAATCCTCAGTCGCATCAACAGCAATGATGGCTTTCAATGCGGGTGGTTGCCGCACCGCCATTTGAATCGCGTTGAAACCGCCCCAGGAGATACCGAACATTCCTATGTTGCCGTTTGAATACGGTTGCTTGGAAAGCCAGTCAATAATGACCTCTCCGTCGTCTTGTTCGATGTCGGAGTACTCATGGGGAATCAACTCGCCCTCGCTATTGCCCGTGCCACGCACATCAACACGGGCCACGATGTAGCCTCTGGATAAAAAATAGGAATACATCGCGTAGTTGCGCGAGCGAGATTCCGTCTTTCGATAAGGCAAGTACTCGAGCAACACCGGAACGCGTTCGTCTTCCGCCAAATCTGCCGGCCGATAGAGGTCGGTCGCTAAACGCGCGCCATCTGGCATTTCAATCCAGACTTCTTCGATGACAATGCCATCTTCGGCGGCAGCGACAGCGACAACGCTCGCCAGCATGACCAGGACGAGGAGCCCACGAAGGGCACTGGATGCAAAAACTGACAAAAGGCGAAAAAACGGATTCATCGAACCTCCTACTTCCGACCGGCCTACAAATCGCCCGATTTAGTCTGACTAAATCATCGCACAGCTCTCGACGGATGTTCTATAGTTACACTGCTTTAATCATTGAGATAAAATCGATGCGTGCAATAGCACTAATACTGTTACTCGTCCCTGTGGCGTCTTTTGGCTGGGGCGTAACCGGGCATAAAACGGTCTGCACGATCGCCTATGACGAGTTGACGTCAACAGCGCGCGCCGAAGTCGATCGCCTTATCGGACTGGACTTGCAGTACGACAATTTCGCTGATTCATGCCTGTATGCTGACGGCCCACCCCGCATTAGAACGTTCGATCATTTTCTAAACGTTCCCAGAAACTATCGCGCGATCAGTAAGAAAGAGTGCCCACTCGCCGATACCTGCGTATTGCTGGCGGTTGATAATGACAGCGCAATTTTGGCGAACACTGAAAAGTCAGATGCCGAACGCCTGGAAGCACTTAAACTTCTCGGCCACTGGGTCGGTGACCTTCATCAACCCATGCATATATCTTTTCAGGACGATCTCGGTGCGAATCAGATCCTCCAAAAGGGCAACCACGAAAGCAGCCTACATGGCGCATGGGACTTTTCGATCATTGATCGAGAGCTCGGAGACGACCACCTCCAAATTGCGGCCGACCTACGTGCCGAAATCACGGCCAAGAATCGTGAACAGTGGGTGTTCGACTCATACGTTGAGTGGGTAAACGAATCCTTTCAAATTACGCTTGCGCGAAGAACAGAATATTGCACGCAGAAGCAAGGTGCCTGTTGGTATGACAAAGACAACATGATGTTGAACCCGGGTGAAAAGTGGAAAGAAGTGAACATAACGAGCCGCTATACCAGACGACATCGGAAAACCGTCGAGCAACGCCTGCAACAAGCAGGGTTACGCCTTGCGGTCACTATCAACACAGCGCTAGACCCGGGCGAGTGATTTAGAGTGCACCACGAAATTATTTGACGGCGAGGAATCCAGAACTTGTCTGTTGTGATCCTTGCTATGATTGCGCTTGCCGCATCGGCGGGCAGTGAAAATACGGGGTTCGACACGTGTCATTTTTTCAAGAATTAAAACGACGCAATGTCATTCGGGTCGGCTTGGCCTACATGGTTGTCTCCTGGGTCGTCCTGCAGATCATTGGTTCGACCCCGGTTTAATGGACTGTTTGAAATTGGCTTTGGTTAAGTTTTTCAAACGCAGCCGAACTTATATTACCAAGATAACTGTGTCGACGCTGGAACAACCCTGCGCAATGGAATTCCAGAAGCACTCGAGATGCTCTTTTCGCCATACCGGTGGTCTACCGGGTGAACGCATTGGTGGGCGAAGGGCTCGACCGCTCGAACGTTTTCTTTTGGTTGTCATCGCAACTCCTCATTCTGTAATGCGTTGCGACAATCACTTGAATTCACCCTGGCTGCCGCGATCAGAGTGATGGATAAGCTCCCCTTCGGCGCAGCGCTGGCCAATCGCCATATTGAGTGCATCAATCACTAAGTGCCGATTGATCCAGCGATCCATCGACCAACCAACGATGCGCCGTGAGTAAAGATCCATCACCACCGCAAGATACAACCACCCCTGGTGGGTTGAGATGTACGTGATGTCAGACGCCCAACGTTCGTTCGGGCCCTCGGCGGTAAAGTCTTGCTTAAGCAGGTTGTCTGTTACCGGGTGACTCGGGTCAGACTGTGTAGTGACCATAAATGGCCGTTTCGGACAGCCTTTTAGACCGGCTTTTCGCATCAATTGGGCCACTTTGTGCCTGCCGCATTGGTGGCCTGCTTCTTTGAGTTCGGCGGTGATCTTCGCGGCCCCATACACGCCATTGCTGTCGATGTGAATGCCTCGGATCAAAACCATGAGTCGCCGGTCTATCTTTGCCCGCTGACGCTCAGGTCGGATTCGCCAGACG
>JABIUH010000169.1 GCA_018701055.1 Woeseia sp.
GAATCCTTTTGCATTGCAGATGAGACGGCGCTGGTGTACCGCTTACAACATCAACGCTGGGAAGGAATTGCGGATACTTACGAACCAGCCGTTACAAAATTTTACGGAGCAATGTTTGATGAAATTTGGCTAGCCAGTGAAGTCGAAATCGAGTTTCGCCAACTCGGCATTTAGCCACCATCGAATAATTCTGTGCTGCCCACCGACCTGACAGTTTCCGCCATCGTTACAAAAGATGACCAGTTCCTGATCATTGAAGAGCACGCCTCTGGTTCGACTGTCATCAACCAACCGGGCGGCCACATTGAAGCCGGTGAATCACCCGAACAAGCCACTGAACGTGAAGCCCTGGAAGAATCGGGCTGCACAATTTTAGTCAACGGCCTTCTGGGCGTCTATTTATGGATCCATCCCCAGACACGACAAAACTTCTTACGCATTGCCTATACCGCGGATCTATTGTCGATTGATGCCGAAAGAACGCTGGATGATGGGATCGTCGCAGTGCACTGGTATTCAATCGCTAATATTCGGCGCCGCAAAAAAAAACTGCGAACACCTATGGTAATGCGGTCGGTCGAAGACTATCTCGCCGGTCGCCGGCAACCCGAAACGATCTTGTCCAACGCGATGCCTATACAACAGAATTTAGACCAGGTACTCGCCAACGCCGCGCTCGTCTAGCCGCGTTAGATTCTCAGCTCGCGCATGACATTTTCGCGCCGTTCTTTATGTGATCGAGCTACAATTCCAACCTATGTTGAAGTCCTCCTCAAAATTAGCAGGCAAGCGTGTCATTCTTGGTCTATCGGGAGGCGTGGATTCGGCTGTAGCCGCGATCTTGCTACAGAGCCAGGGTGCCGACGTCCAGGCCCTGCACATGACCAACTGGGAAGATGACGGTGGCTACTGCACTGCGGCGGATGATCTGCAGGATGCGCGGCAAGTGTGCGAACAACTCGGCATCACCTTGCACCACGTCAATTTTTCGCACGAGTATTACACACAGGTCTTCAGTCACTTTCTAGCCGAATATCGTAGGGGCCGCACGCCGAACCCCGACGTCCTGTGCAACCGAGAAATAAAGTTCGGAACGTTCTACGACTACGCAAAGAGACTTGGCGGTGACTTCATCGCGACCGGGCACTATGCAAGAACGACGCTCGTTGACGATGAGGTCGTCCTACTGAAAGCAAAGGACCGCTCCAAAGATCAAAGTTATTTCTTACATGCGGTCAGCAAGGACGCACTGCAACGGACAATATTTCCGCTGGGTGAATTGCAAAAGACCGAGGTCCGCGAAATCGCCCGCGATCATGCCCTCCACGTCCAAGGAAAAAAAGACAGCACTGGCATTTGTTTTATTGGTGAACGCCCGTTTCGAGAATTTCTATCGACCTACCTGCCAGCGAACCCCGGACCAATGCAGACGCCTGACGGAAAAGTCCTGGGGGAGCATTGCGGCTTGATGTATTACACGTTGGGTCAACGGCAAGGACTCGGGATCGGCGGGCGCCAGGATACGGGCAACGACCCCTGGTATGTGGCCACGAAAGATCTGGAAAGCAATACACTGATTGTCGTTCAAGGCGAACATCCGCTTCGTTACAGTCAGCAGCTTGAGGCCAGTGAGCCTAGCTGGATCAACGGCCGCCCCAGCGATACGTTTTCATGCACTGCCAAGGTCCGTTATCGGCAGGAAGATCAAAACTGTACGTTATCACTACATGGCAATAACACGGTGCTCGTCGACTTCGCAATATCGCAGGCAGCCGTCACGCCCGGCCAATACGTGGTTTTTTACGCCGGGGAGCGTTGTCTTGGCGGGGCAGTCATCGATCGGGCAATTGGCCATCAGGACCCGATGCTAAAGGTGTCCTAAGACGCTATAATGCCGGCCCGCGGCGGGGCCAAAAATACGCCTCCCAATATTGGATACTCAACTCTCCCGGAGAAATCACATGACGGACAGCTTCGGCGCTCGTTCAACGCTCAATGTGGGCGGTAACGACTATGAAATTTACAAATTGGATGCAGTTTCGGAAGGACATGTAGCCAGGCTCCCCTATTCTTTAAAAATACTAATGGAGAATCTGCTGCGGTTTGAAGACGGCAGAGACGTCACCCGCGAGGATATTCTTGCGCTAGCGAACTGGGATCCGAAAGCGGCGCCTAGCACCGAGATTTCGTTTACGCCTAGTCGCGTAATTTTGCAGGATTTCACAGGTGTGCCGGCAGTTGTCGATCTCGCGGCCATGCGGGATGCCGTCGTCAAATTGGGCGGCAGCGCTGACAGCATCAATCCGCTATCACCCGCTGAGCTGGTAATCGATCACTCCGTCCAAATCGATCGTTACGGGTCCGCTGATGCCTTGGAACTAAACAATAAGATCGAATTCAAGCGCAATCGCGAACGTTACTCATTTTTACGTTGGGGCCAGGGTGCATTCGAGAATTTCCGCGTGGTCCCGCCGAATACCGGCATTGTGCATCAGGTAAATCTCGAATATCTCGGTCGGGTCGTTTTCGACGTCGACCAGGACGGTACCCAGCGTGCTTACCCCGATACGGTTGTCGGCACGGACTCGCACACCACGATGATCAATGGCCTGGGCATACTCGGTTGGGGCGTCGGTGGAATCGAGGCCGAAGCGGCAATGCTGGGCCAACCAATCACCATGCTCATTCCCAATGTCATCGGGTTCAAATTGTCTGGCGCGCTGAAAGAAGGCACAACGGCGACTGACTTAGTACTGACAGTGACTGAGATGCTCCGTAATAAGGGAGTGGTCGGCACGTTTGTTGAGTTTTACGGTGATGGGCTCGACCAATTACCGCTTGCTGATCGTGCGACGCTTGGCAACATGTCTCCGGAGTTCGGCAGTACCTGCGCGATTTTTCCGATTGATGGTGAAACGCTGCGCTATCTGGAATTGTCAGGACGCGATGCCGCGCACATCGAATTAATCGAAGCCTATGCGAAAGCGCAAGGCATGTGGCGCTACACAGGCCAGGAAGATCCGCTTTACTCCGATTCTCTGGAGTTGGACATGGGCACAGTCGAGCCTAGTCTGGCCGGACCCAAGCGCCCGCAAGATCGTATTCCGCTCAGTGTGGCCGACTCTACTTATCGGGATCACCTGGTCAAAATGACCGCCGATCGAGACACAGGCGGCTCCGCCCAAATCGAATTAGACGGTAAATCGATGGACATCGCGGACGGCGCCGTGCTCATCGCTGCTATCACAAGTTGCACCAATACCTCGAACCCCGCAGTCATGATTGCGGCAGGCCTTCTAGCCAGAAACGCACGTGCCAAGGGTTTACAAACGAAACCTTGGGTCAAAACAAGTCTCGCGCCGGGTTCTAAGGTGGTCACGGATTACCTGGAGAAATCTGGGCTGGATGACGACCTGGAAGCGCTGGGGTTTTATACAGTTGGTTACGGATGCACGACGTGTATCGGAAATTCTGGACCACTCTTGCCGGAAATTTCTAAAGGCGTTCAGGACGAGAATATTGTCGGTTGCAGCGTCCTCTCTGGAAATCGCAATTTTGAAGGCCGCATTCACCCGTTGGTCCAAATGAATTTCCTCGCGTCACCACCGTTAGTGCTTGCCTACGCCCTGGCCGGTACGATGGAAGTCAATCTCTACAGAGACCCACTCGGAACAGATACAGAAGGCAATGAGGTTTATCTTAAGGACCTTTGGCCGAATCAAAAGGAAATTCAATCCGTCGTTAGCCAAAATATCGACTCCAACATGTTTAAAAGAAGCTATGACGGCGTCTTTGATGGCGATGAAAACTGGAACAACATCGATTCGCCAGAGGGTGAGATCTACACCTGGGCACCAGACTCAACCTATGTTCGCAATCCACCGTATTTCGAAGGCATGACTCTGGATATTCCGGATGTTAACGATATTGTCGGTGCTCGCGCGCTCGCATTATTAGGCGATTCCGTCACTACCGATCACATTTCCCCGGCTGGCAGTATTGCGGTGGATAGCCCCGCTGCCACCTATCTTCAGGAAAAAGGCGTGCAACCGGTCGATTTCAATTCCTACGGATCAAGACGCGGCAATCATGAAGTGATGATGCGTGGCACCTTTGCCAATATTCGCTTGCGAAACCAACTCGCCCCCGGCACTGAGGGTGGCTGGACACGACATCAGCCGAGCGACGAAGAGATGTCAATTTACGATGCATCACTGAAATATCAGCAGAGTGGCACCCCGCTAGTGATTATTGCCGGCGCCGAATACGGCACTGGCTCATCTCGTGACTGGGCAGCCAAAGGCA
>JABIUH010000398.1 GCA_018701055.1 Woeseia sp.
CAGAGCGCCGCGCGCGCGGCCCGCTGTAGTCAGGCAAGCCAACACCGAATCCGATCCAATGTCGAGCGGTGAAGTAGAAGAGCCAATCGAATGAAGTTTGGTTTAGTCGTCATCATTGCGCTCATCGCGAGCGCGGTTGCCGCACACTTTCTGCTGCAGGATCCAGGCTACGTGAT
This sequence comes from Woeseia sp., assembly GCA_018701055.1. Taxonomy (GTDB): domain Bacteria; phylum Pseudomonadota; class Gammaproteobacteria; order Steroidobacterales; family Woeseiaceae; genus SZUA-117. The sequence continues at coordinate 177 of JABIUH010000398.1, forward strand.
AATCAATTTCAGAGGTTATCTGATTGAGATGTCCGTCCCGGTGCTCGGGGCCCTCATCGTGTCCTTATTCGTTCTTATTTGGGTGACAACCAAAGTTCTTCGCGCCCCGCGCAAATTGGGGCAAGCGGCAGGGCGATACCGCGCCGGGCGTGCAGGACAACGCCTAACTCGTGGCGTAATTGAGGTGGCAGAGGGAAATTTTGCCAAAGGTGAACGACTGCTTGCGCGAGCCGCAGGCTCTAGTGAAGCGCCATTGCTCAACTATTTGCAGGCGGCGCGAGCCGCACATCTTCTTGGCCAGGATGAAAGACGAGATACTTGGTTGAAACAGGCGTATGAAAACTTGCCAGGCGCAGCAAATGCCGTGCTGCTTACGCAGGCGGAACTACAACTTGATCAGAATCAGCATGAGTCGGCGCTGGCGACGTTGCGAAAAATTGAGGAGAACTCGCCTAACCATGGTCATGCGTTAATGTTACTGGGACAACTATATTTTAAATTGCAGGACTGGAAGAATCTGGGTGAGCTGCTGCCAAAACTGAAAAAATATAGCCGCCTCGATGTCGATACACTGGCTTCATGGTCAGCGCGAGTCTATGAGGAACAGTTAAATCAAGCGGCAAACGGTGACGCAGTAAATGCTGCTTGGAAAGCGCTACCAAAAGACCAGAGAAACAATGACGATCTCCTGGAGAGTTATTGCCGTAATTTAATTCGTACGGGAATGCACCTGTTGGCCGAGAAAGAAATCGCTACGACTCTAAAACATAACTGGCTGCCCACACTCGTCAGGCTCTACGGAAAAGTAGACGGAAAGGACGTGACCAAGCAACTCAAGAAAGCCGAAGGATGGTTAGCGACCCGAGGCGAGGATGTCGATTTATTGCTGACGACTGCACAGCTGTGTTTGCGCAACGAACTTTGGGGCAAGGCCCGAAGCTACTTCGAAACAGTTATCGCAATTCGACCCACCCCTGATGCTTATCGCGACTATGGGAGACTGTTAAATCAACTGGGCGAGAATGAAGCGGCCGCGGATGCCTACAAAGAAGGCTTGAGCCTTGTTCCAGATCCGCAGTTGCCAGGCCTACCGCATTTAGCGCCCGATCCCGAGTAAGAGTCGGTATTTCTGGCTATGCATTTTGTGGTCGTTGGTGTGGGCTATACCGGCAAACGAGTTTGTAACTTATTGCCTAGCGATCGCGTTTATTTGGTCAACCGATCAGAGCTGAACGAAAAGCTGCAGAAACTTCCAAATCAAACTGTGGACCTCGATTCCTCGTCGCACGAAGGGTTGACGCTACCGGCCCCCTGTACGGTTCTGTATACCGTTCCGCCCGAGTCCCACGAAAACGCGCGCCTTGAGAATTTTTTGCGAAATCTGGGTAGCGAAGTGCAGCGCATTGTTTATCTCAGCACTACGGGTGTCTATGGCGACCGTGGCGGGGCAGTGGTTACGGAAGAATGTGTGCCTAAGCCCACTACCGATCGAGCCAAATACCGTCGCGCCGCTGAAGAACGGCTGCTTAAATGGAGCTCGGAAAAATCAGCCGAAATCATGGTTCTACGTGTGCCGGGAATCTATGGCCCCGATCGTTTGGGCGTTTCCAGGCTTGCCGCAAAAGACGCCGTGATCAGCGAGGTAGACGCAAACCCCGGCAACCGAATTCACGTCGATGACCTTGCCACTTGTTGCATCGCTGCAATGACCCTGGATGTACCCACGGGCATCTATAACGTTGGAGATGGTGACTACAGATCATCAACCTGGTTCGCCAAGACGGTCGCCCGCCTGGCTGACATGAGTGCGCCGCGCGAGATAGCGAGAGATGAGGCGCTCCGCATCTTCA
>JABIUH010000305.1 GCA_018701055.1 Woeseia sp.
AAGAAGCTCTTTCGTTCCCGCTCGGTACACTCGAACTTCAGATCCCGCTCGGGTGTAGTGGCCCTTGTCATCTAGTACGAGAACCTGAATTGAGCGAGCCGCCACAGCGGCAGGCAAATCATTGCGGTACAGGTAGTGGGATCCGGCCGGGTCATTCGCGGCCAACGCGAGATCAAGATCGCCGTCCTGATCGTAGTCGGCCCACTGCACACCATGATCGGTATCGTTCTTAGCAATGGTCGGGGGTAGCTGGTTCACGAACCCATCGCCCGTATTGATGTAGAGATAATCTGGTGTTTCCGGTTTGCCATTCACATAACCAACCGTATAAAGGTCCGGTCGACCGTCATGTTGCACATCTGCCCATACCCCCGTGACAATATGATGCTCATTGTCGACACCCATTTCTGGCGCGACATTGGTGAATGTGCCGTCCCCATTGTTTTGATAAAGCAAATCGTCGCCGTAAGCCGCAACGTAAATATCCAGATCGCCATCGGTATCAAAATCTGTAACCGCACAACCAACGCCGCCATCGGCTAACGGTCGACGATGACTATCCATGTCCAACTCAATCGCGACGTCGCTGAATCGTCCGTTGTCATTGCGGAACATGCCATCGCGGTCGCCGTTTTGATTCGCCGTAAACAAATCCAAATCGCCATCAGAATCCATGTCGAACCAACATGCGCCAACCGTGCGGCGCGGTTCCATGATGCCGTTGGTGAATGTAACGTCTGTGAAAATGCCATCGTTGTTTTGGAGTAAGCGATTGACGCTGGCTCGAAGGGCAACGTAGAGGTCCAGGTCACCATCCGAGTCGTAATCCACGAAAGACACCTGGCGTGTCACCCCTTTCAAGGCCACACCTGCTGATTCGCCAACTTCGGTAAATCCGGTTTTCATGTCGATCAAATTGTTGCGAAATAATCGATTGGCGGGTCCGTCGTAACCGGAATAACCGATGTAGACATCCAGGTCTCCGTCGCCATCATAATCGCCCCATGCGACCGAGCGAGGATTACCGCCATCTGTTGGCAGACCAAGTCCGTCGGCAACATTTTCGAAACCAGAAGGACCATTGCGATAAAGACGCACGGGTGCATCGCGAAAGGTGATTATCAAGTCGAGATCACCGTCGTTGTCATAGTCACCCCAAGCATTCGATTGACCGCCAGGATCGGCGAACAATGCGGGTTGCACTGGTGTGAATTCAATCTCCTGGGCCGAAATGCAACCTGCACAATACCCAACCAAAATCAGACTTACGCTAAAATTCCCAACACTATTTATACTCATTGCTTCCCGTCCAATTTATAAATCGATATTTAGGGACGCTTCCCAAACCGCTACAAAAGGCCTGCGGCACAGCCGCGTAGGCTGTGCTACATGCTCGATTCTATTGAATCGGCGAGCATCTGGCCAAATTACACGGAATCAACACTAATCATGTGAATGGGTGCTTGTATTCGTGAGGCTCTGATAAAAGGTCCGCGTTACGAACTCGCCGTTTACAAATCCGTTGTCTAGCACGCTGTCGAACGCGGCAGTGGGCTTGGCCAGCACGGCTTCATCCTCTGTCTTTCCAGCAGCGACCAATGCCTTGATCCGATCACGAATTTCGCGAACGGCATTGTAAGAATACATCAGGTCATCGCGATCGGAGATCCCGCCGTGTCCAGGAACAATAATGGTCTCGTCATCGACCATTTCATACATGACTTGGTAGGCGTTCAGAAACCCATCGATTGTACCGCCGGACGGCCAATCAAGCAGCGGATAACCACCTGCATAGACATCGCCGGTATGTAAAACATTGCTCTTTTTAAACCATACGACGACATCCGAATCTGTATGCGCATCGGGTATGTAAGTAAGCCGTGCCTCCTCGCCGTTAAGGTGCAGGCTAAAGCTTTGATCGAAGGTCATTATCGGCCACGCCGCCTCATCTGCCGCCTTCGATAATCCCCAAAGTTCATTCTCGTAGTCACGGATAAGGTGCGCTCTC
>JABIUH010000284.1 GCA_018701055.1 Woeseia sp.
CGGCCATTTTCGCGCAAAAGTACGGCCGGTCGCTGCCATTGGCAATCGGCATTGTCGGTGGGGCTATTTGTCTTTATTTCTTAGTAGGCCAATTCGAATTTTTGGTTTTCGCTTTAGCGGTGGGTGTTTACAACTTTTTATGGAATTTGAGTCACCCATATTTGTTAGGAGCAATGGCGAGTTTCGATCGCCGTGGCCGCGTCGTTGTCTATGCAGTTGCGATGCAAATGATTGGTCTCGCGGTAGGCCCGTTTCTGGCGGCAACTGTCATCACGGAAGGCGAATTTGACCGGGTTAACAAATTGGGTGCAGCACTTTTCTTGGTGAGTTTTATTTTGATTTTGCCGCCTGTTCTCGCACAAGCAAGACGGGCAGCCGCGGGAGAATGATCAATGTTTGCCGACTTAAACAATAAGGTAGCGCTGATCACGGGAGCCGGCCAGGGTATTGGCGCGGGCATTGCCAGAGTATTTGCCGGCGCGGGCGCCAAAGTTATGGTGGTCAACCGCACGCCGGCGCATGGCGAACGAACCGTGCAGGAGATTTCTGACGCTGGCGGTGAAGCGGAATTGTTCGCGACTGATATTGGTGAGGTTGAAAATATCAATTCGGCTATTTCTCAAACAATTTCGAAATGGGGCCGAATTGATATTGCACTTCACAATGCCGCATCGTTTTTGGGCGGCACCGTCGAAGAATATTCCGAAGACGATTTGGAAACGGTGCTCGCCGTTAATCTCAAGGCTTGCTTCCGTTTGTCGAAGGCCGCAATCCCGTATTTCAAGAAACAGGGCGGCGGGCGATTGTTGTTTACGTCATCAGTGACGGGACCGCGCGTAGCGATGCCGGGTACATCGTATTACGCAGCGTCGAAAGGCGGCATGAATGCGTTTATCCGCACGGCGGCCCTGGAACTCGCAAGAGATAACATCACTGTTAACGGGGTCGAACCTGGTTACATCCGCACGGCCGCCATGGAGCTACTCGCTGACGAGGCGGGTCTCGCCCAAATGACCAAGTACATTCCAGCAGGATTCATGGGTGCGCCGGAAGACATAGCGTATTGCATGCTCTATCTCGCTAGCGATCAGGCGCGCTACATCACCGGTCAAACTATTTGTGTCGATGGCGGTTCGACGCTGCCCGAAAGCCCGGTCTTTCTTGAAGAGATGGACGGCGTCAAAGAGTTGGTTGGATCTTGAATGACTAGTCAGATGAATATAGACGCGTTAGTTGAAAGACGAGAGCGATTGCTGGGTCCTGGCAATCCGCTTTTCTATGACGAGCCCGTTCATCTGGTGCGGGGAGAAGGCGTGTGGCTTTATGGCGCGGACGGTAAACAGTACCTCGACTGTTACAACAATGTTCCCTGCGTCGGTCATTGTCACCCGAGAGTAGTCGAAGCGTTGTGCAAGCAAGCCGCGACATTGAACACACATACCCGTTATTTGCATGAAAATATTCTCGACTACGCAGAGCTACTTCTGGCAAAGTTTGACGATTCGCTGGATCGAATTGCCTTCGCCTGCACTGGCAGTGAAGCGAATGATTTAGCAATGCGAATAGCGCGCACTAATTCGGGCGGCGAAGGGTTTATTTGCACAAACTCCACCTACCATGGCAACACGGCGGCCGTCGCGCAGCTAAGTTCAATCTTCGAGCCAATCGGTGGTTACGGAAAGAACGTAAGAATGGTGCCGTGGCCTGATTCCTATCGAGCGCCGGATGGATTGTCCGGTGAAACGCTGGCTGATTTTTACATCAAAGAAGTTCGCGCAGCCATTGCATCGTTCCAAGCCGATGGAATTAAATTGGCTGGCATTGTTTTATGTCCCATTTTCGCAAACGAGGGTTTGCCCAACGTCCCGGCTGGCTACATGTCGAAGGCGATTGAGTTGGTCCGAGCAGCGGGCGGCTATTACATCGCAGATGAGGTCCAGTCAGGGTTTGGTCGGACGGGCGAATGGTGGGGTCACGCTGCAAGCGGCGTCGTTCCCGACATATTAACACTCGGCAAACCAATGGGAGCGGGGCATCCAATATCGGGCGTCGTTGCGAACGGAGCGCTGCTTGATCACTACCGGCAGCAGGAAATGTATTTTAATACTTTCGGCGGCAATCCCGTTTCTTGCGCGGTTGGCCAGGCCGTGGTGGAGGTTATCGATTCAGAGGGCCTGGTTGCGAATGCGAAAGATGTTGGCAGCTACGTGCTGGAAAAATTCACTGAGCTAAAAGTGAAGCATGAAATGATCGGTGATGTTCGCGGGAGTGGATTGTTTTTCGGCATCGATCTCGTTAAAGTTCGAGATAGTAAAGAACCTGCACCGGAAGCGGCTGGTTATGTCGTCAACAAGATGCGTGATAGCGGTATCTTAATGAGCAAAATTGGCGAACACGATAATGTCTTGAAACTTCGTCCACCGTTGTGTTTTTCGAAAGAGAACGCAGATTTGTTGGTCAGCACCCTTGATGAACACCTGGCTGCCGCATGACGGACTATTTCAACCTGGAGCCGAACGAACAAATTGTCCTGTTGGAGGCGGCGGCTCGGGATGCGCTTTCCCATTGGGACCTTGAGGGTGCGTCTCTTGATTTGATTAAGCACCGCGAGAACGCCGTGTATGAGGCCAGAATCGGTGCTTTCAGGGGCGCTCTGCGACTACATCGCTTTGGTTATCACTCGGATATTGAGCTTCTCTCAGAATTGCAGTGGATGCAGGCGCTTGCAAAGGCGGACATCAGGACGCCAAAAATAATTCCGACCAGCGACGGCCGTTTATTCGTGAATCATTTATCCGACAGCCTGCCAGCCGAGCTGCAGATCGACATGTTCGAATGGATCGATGGCCGTCAACTCGGTTCCGTTGAGGAGGGTGTCGCGAGCGAAACGAATGTCACCGACACCTATACTGCAATTGGAGAACTTGCAGCTCGTGTGCACAATCAATCAGCCGAGTGGCAGCTTCCGCCGGGCTTTGCTCGGCACGCATGGGATGCCGACGGGATTGCCGGGCAAGCACCATTGTGGGGTCAATTTTGGAAGCTGGAATCAGCGACTGAAGTAGAAGCAACGTTGCTAGAAAATGCCAGAGATAAGGTCTACGCGGATTTAAGTTCGATAGAAAAATCCAGTGCAAATTACAGTCTAATCCATGCCGACTTTACTCCCGAGAATGTGATGGTCGACGCAAACGGTGTGCGACTGATCGACTTTGATGATGCCGGATTTGGCTGGCACCTATTTGAATTGGCGACCTCACTCTACTTCCTAAAAAGTGAGCCTTGTTTTGACCAGGCTAAAAGCGGGTTGATTGAAGGGTATCGGCGCCATCGGGCATTAACTGATGAGCATCTGGAATTGCTGCCGCTATTTTTCCTCGCGCGCGGATTGACTTACGTTGGTTGGGTTCACACTCGCCATGAAACAGAAACAGCTCGCGAGTTGTCGCCAATGATTCTGGCGATGGCCTGTGAACAAGCCGAACATTATTTGCAGAACTAAAATTAGAATTAAAACGAGGTGCACGATGAGTAAAAAATACGAAATGACGATTGATGGAGAAACGGTATCCGCGGATGAGTACACAAATATTCGCAACCCAGCCAACACAGAAGAAATAGTGGGGCAGGCGCCGGTTGGAAATAAAACACACCTCGATAAAGCAATTGCGGCGGCGGAAAAAGCCTATGCATCCTGGCGCTTTTCCAGCGACGAGGATCGCGTCAATGCATGTAATGCGATCGCAAAGGTGTGTAGTGATAATGCGGAAGAGTTGGCAGTGCTGTTGACTAAAGAACAAGGTAAACCGCTTGGCGGGCTGGGTTCGAACTTTGAACTGGGCGGTTGCGCCGGCTGGGCCGGTTATACGGCCACCTTGGCGCTACCCGACAAGGTTATTGAGGACAGTGACGAACGCCATGTAGTGCAGAAGCGTGTTCCTCTTGGCGTGGTTGGTTCGATAACGCCTTGGAATTGGCCGCTGATGATCGCCATTTGGCATATTGTGCCGGGAATCCGCTCTGGCAATACAGTTGTGATCAAGCCGTCGCCCTACACACCGTTAAGTACGCTTCGAATGGTCGAGTTGATGAACGAGGTATTGCCGGCCGGATTGGTCAATGTAATTTCCGGCGGTGACGAACTTGGTGCCGAGCTTACGGGTCATGACGGCGTCAATAAGATCGTATTTACCGGTTCGATTGCGACGGGTAAGAAAGTAATGGCGAGCGCTGCGAAATCGGTAACGCCGGTAACGCTTGAATTGGGTGGCAACGATGCAGGCATCATGCTGCAGGGCGAAGACCCGGCTAAATTTGCGGAAGGAATGTTCTTTGGATCGATGATCAATTCGGGCCAGACCTGTGGTGCGATGAAGCGACTCTATGTTCATGAAGACGATCTGAATGCCACGGTCGATGCGCTAGTGGGTTTCGCCGGCAATATTCCGATGGGCGATGGCATGGACGAGAGTAGTTTACTCGGGCCGGTGCAGAACGAGCGGCAATTCAAACGCGTCGTCGAATTGGTTGAAGATGCGAAAGCGAATGGCGGAACGTGCGTTCTAGGCGGAGAGCCAGCGGGTGGCCCTAACTACTTCTATCCCGTGACTATCGTGACAGGCGTTTCGGATGGTGTGCGGCTGGTAGACGAAGAACAGTTTGGTCCGGTGTTGCCAATTATTACCTACACGGACTTAGAGGATGCCATCAGTGCTGCTAATGGGCTCGAGTTCGGTTTGGATGCATCGGTTTGGGGAAGTGATGCTGAAGCGACAGCTGCCGTAGCAGAGCGTCTTGAGGCTGGCACTGTGCTGATCAATAAGCATGGCGAAATTGCGCCACATATTCCGTTTGGCGGCATCAAGTGTTCAGGGCTTGGTGTTGAGTTCGGAGAAGAAGGTTTGGCGGCCTATACATCAATCAAAATTATTAACTCGGCGGCATAAAATGAAGAGATTAACTTTCGCAGCGTTATTCATTACAACGAGCGCGTTCGGGCAAATTCAGCCCGAACCCGGTGGGGTGATAGAGACATTGCCCGAATCCTGGCCGGCACATTGGATCATTGTTCAGGATGGCGCGTTTTTTCATATGAATAACGGCAAGTACATCGTGGTCGATGCGGATTCAGACAATGCCGCAAAGCGCGTCAAGGGATCATTTGATGGTTCGTTTATTTCACAGTTCTATCAGGCTAAGACACGGCCGGAAATGTATGTGAGTGAGACGTTTTATTCGCGTGGCACCAGAGGTGTGCGCACGGACGTCGTTACGATCTATGACAAATCCACGTTAGCGCCGACCGGGGAAATAGTCATTCCGGAGAAACGTGCGAGCCAGATGCCGATGAACTATCACATTCAGTTGGTTGATGAAGAAAAGTTCGGCTTAATCTACAACTTTACGCCAGCCACGTCGGTCAGTGTCCTGGATATGGTGGGTAAGGCCTTTTTAACTGAGGTTCCGACGCCAGGTTGTTCGTTGGTTTACCCAATGGCCGGCCGCGCGTTCGCCTCGATTTGCACGGATGGGTCAATGCTGAGTGTGCAATTGGATGAAGAAGGCAAGCAGGCATCTTCGGCAAGAACTGATGTGTTTTTTGACGCCAACGGCGATGCGTTAATTGAGAAGGCCGCAATGGTTGACGGGGTTGCGTATTTCCCGACGTTTCTTGGCAGGATGTTTCCGGTCGATCTGAATGGCGAAACGGTTTCTGTTGGTGACGCCTGGTCATTACTGGGTGACGGTGACGAAGGTTGGCGACCTGGTGGGCTTTCAGTGACGGGTACGAACGCCGATGGACAAATTTTCATCCTCATGCACCCGGATGGTTATGAAGGCTCGCACAAAGATCCAGGCGCGGAAGTCTGGATTTTTGATCCAGAGTCACAGCAACGAGTTAACCGCATCTCGCTAAATTTGCCGGCGATCTCGATTGGTCTTACCCGGGACGACGAGCCGCTAATGTTGGCCACTAACATCAATCTTGAGGTTGATGTTTATGATGCGACCAGCGGTGAATACCTCCGCACACTCAGCGGGATTGGTGCTGAAACCCCATTCATGTTGCACGGCGCTAACTAGCCGACACGAACTAGTGGTCCATCAATCCTACCTTGTTGGACCCCTAATTAAGGAAATTGAAAATGAAGTTTTTTGATGGTTGGCTCGATAAATCCACCGAAAACACGATTCGCGGCATTGCACAGCATACGTCCCGACGTGGTTTTCTCGGCAAACTTGCCGGCGTGGTCGTTGGCGGCGCGGCAACGCTGCCGTTGTTACCCGTTGCACGGTCCCAGGATAGTGCTACGCCTGCACCGCTCGAGGAGGGCGACACAGCGGGTTGTGATTATTGGCGCTATTGCGCGATCGACGGATTCTTGTGCGATTGTTGCGGGGGGTCGATGAACTCATGCCCACCTGGAACCGAAATGTCTCCGATTACATGGATTGGCACGTGTGAAAATCCGGTTGATGGAAAAAACTACATCATTTCGTATAACGATTGCTGCGGTAAATCGTCCTGCGGGAATTGTCTTTGTCAGCGCAACGAAGGCGATCGGCCTGTCTATAATCCGCGCGCTTCAAACGACCTCAACTGGTGTCTCGGAACCTCAAGCGCAGCCTATCATTGCTCTACCGCTATTGTGATTGGTGCGGCGCTAGACGAATGAAAATAATCGTCACGGTTCTTGTCGGTGGAATGATTGCTTTGTTCGTCGTGGTCGGGCGACTGTCCTTGGCGGATGAACCAACTATCGAGTATGCAGCAGATGATTATGTGATTTGTTCGGCATGTCATTTGCCTGACGGCGTTGGAATACCCGGAGTATTTCCGCCAATTAGAAACCGCGTGTCATCCATAGCCAAAATCGAGGGTGGTCGCGCGTATCTAATTACTGCGATTTCGTTCGGTCTCATGGGTAATATTGAAGTTGCAGGGATGCCGTATTTCGGAGTGATGGCCGGCAATAGCGGCATGTTGTCCTCAAATCAAATTGCGAATGCGTTGAACTACGCTGTGTTCGAATTAAGCGATGGAGACGTCACAGATGTGTTGCCTTTCACGAACGCCGATGTAATACGCGTTCAGTCAGAAACGTTAACTAAAGGTCCAGGTGCCGCGGCAGAATTGCGCAAGAAAATTGTTGAGGCCGCCGGTGATCAGTGGCCGTAAATCGCAACCTGGTTATTTTGACGATCGGACTGCTGTGTACTAATGCAGCGTTTGCAGATGATCAGAAAGCACAAGTAAACTACATGTTGCACTGTCAGGGATGTCATCTGCCGGGCGCAGAAGGGTCCGCTGGCAGAGTCCCGCCGATGAACGACTTCATTGGTTACTTCTTGCATTCTCAGGCTGGAAGGGAGTTTTTGATTCGCGTGCCGGGTGTGGCACATGCTGCGCTAACGGACGCCGAAGTATCGGAACTGATGAATTGGTTGGTGCAGCGCTTTAGTAGAGAACAGTTGCCGACCGAGTTTATTTCATTTACGGTTGCTGAGGTGAACGAACTCCGGCGTGATGTTGAGCAATCACCGGATACTGCGCGTTCGCTTATACTTGCAAACATCGCGGCCGATAATCCGGCACTTGCTAACGAGATTTCCAAAAACAAAAACTAGAAAAGCGGGGAATTTATGCGCGACGGGGCAACCATTTTCGAGGATCCCGCATTTCAGGCTATGCTGAAAAAACGCAGTCGATTGCGATGGGGATTTTCTATTTCGCTAATTGGCGCGTATATCGGCTACGGCATCATAGGGCTTCAAATTCCGGATGCGTACGCGACTTCATTTTTTGGGTCATCGATGCCCTGGGGCATGGCATTGGGATTCATCCTGATTGGATCGTCGATCGTCATGTCTGTCCTGTATGTGCGCATCATCAATAGGCTCGAAGCGGATAACGACTTTGTAACGAGGCACCGGGAATGAATGAGTCCGGACCAAATGTCACCGCAATGGTCGTATTTATAGGCTTCATAACGCTTAGCCTATTCATTACGTGGTGGGCCGCCAAGAAAACCCGATCGGCTGGCGAGTTTTATACCGCAGGCGGAAAAATTACAGGTTTTCAGAATGGACTCGCTCTCGCCGGCGACTTCATGTCTGCAGCGACTTTTCTAGGTCTGACAGGACTCGCATTCATCGGCGGAACGGATGGAATGCTGTTCACTGTCGGCGTCACCGTCAGTTGGGCATTCATCCTCTTCGCGTTTTCCGACCGCATGAGAAACCTGGGTCAATTTACGTTTGCAGATGTTGTTGCTTACCGATTACATCCCGAGAAATTGCGAACCTTGGCGGCAGTCGGAACGTTGACTGTGGCGCTTCCGTATTTAATTGCGCAAATGGTCGGTGCTGGTTCCTTGGTCGAGGCCTTGTTTGACATTCCCTATATCGCAGCGGTAATGATCGTCGGTACGTTGATGACTGTCTATGTCGTCTTTGGCGGAATGTTGGCCACAACCTGGGTACAAGTAACCAAAGCCGTTCTTTTGTTATGTGGTGGAACGGCCCTGTTAGTTTTGGTCCTCGCGCAGTTCGGCTATAGCCTGGATGCCCTGTTTAGTCGTGCGGCTGAAGTGCATTCGAAGGGTGAAGGCATATTTCGACCGGGTGGTCTTTATAACGACCCGATCAGCGTAGTGTCGCTCGCCTTGGCATTCGTATGCGGCACAGCCGGTTTACCGCATGTACTCATGCGCTTCTTTACTGTGCCGGACGCAACCGAAGCGCGTCGATCGATTGGCTACGCCGTCGTTATCATTGGATATTTCCAAGCGGCAATCATTCTCATCGGATTTGGCGCCATAGCGGTACTCACGGGGCAGGAAGAATACGTCAGCGAATCCGGGCATATTGCCGGGGGCGCGAACATGGTGTCCATCCATCTTTCCCGAGCAGTCGGCGGAGAAGTTTTCTTCGGTCTGATTGCTGCGGTTGCATTTGCGACGATTCTTGCGGTCGTCGCGGGAATATTGCTCTCTGCAGCAGCAGGCGTTGCGCACGATTTCTATGCACGCGTTGTCCGCAAGGGTGATATTTCTGATCAAGATGAAGTGTCAGTGACTCGCTGGGCAACTATAGTCATCGGCGCCACCGCAATCGTGCTCAGCGTATTTTTCCGCGACGTCAATGTCGGGGTGTTATCGGCAATTGCATTGGCAATTGCCGCAAGTGTGAATTTTCCGGCAATCTTTCTTGTGCTGTTTTGGAAAGACCTGACAACGAGGGGCGCAATCGCGGGCGGTGTAAGTGGATTGGTGGTTGTGCTCGTGCTGGTTACGCTAAGCCCAACGATTTGGGTGGATGTGCTCGGGTATGAGGAAGCAATATTCCCGTATGCATATCCAACCTTGTTTTCGGTGACAACTGCTTTCGTTGTAACCATTGCAGTGTCCCTAATGGACCACAGCGAGAGAGCCAAAATCGATCGTTCCGCTTACCCGCAACAAATTGTACGGAGTGAACTCGGCGTAGATTTGTGAAAAATTATTTCTCAGTGGTGCTGATCTTTGTGCTGTGTTCCTGTTCAACGTCAAAAATAATGGAGCCCAACAGCAACGTTCGAATCGTCCGCGACGAGTACGGTACACCGCATGTCTATGCAGATTCGATCCACGGTCTTTACTACGGCTACGGATATTCGATCGCGCAGGATCGTCTCTTTCAAATGGAAATGGCACGACGCAGTACCCAAGGAACAGTGGCTGAGATTTACGGTAAAGAATTCGCGGAGTATGACAAGACGACGCGAACTCTATTTGATCCGGCGTCAATTCGACGTCAAATTTCGGCGTTGAGCGCAAAAGACGGCGCTGTTTTCTCGGGCTACGCTGAGGGTGTTAATGCGTGGTTGACCGAAATTTCAATGTCGCCTGCTGAGCTAATGCCAAAACAATTTTCAGATCTTGGTTTCTCGCCGGCTGAATGGTCGGCTTACGATGTCGTGATGATATTCGTTGGCACGATGAATAATCGCTATGGTGACTTCAATACGGAACTCGAAAACGCATCGATACTCAATACGCTCGCATCCATACATGGAGAGAGTGATGCGAAGGCACTTTTTAACTTATTGAACCCGCGTTTCACGGATAACGCTCCAACCACTATCCCCGCTCAGAATTGGTCTCGTCAAGCCGCAGACTCGCTAGCGACTAATGTAGAATTTTCGCCAGACCATTCAGTTGTTGATGCTGAATTGATCAGTACAGTGACGTCCGGATTTAGTAACTGTTACGTAATTGGTAAGAACAAGCTTGTCGATGGCGGCTCAATCCTGGTGAATGGTCCGCAGTTCGGATGGTTCAATCCTTCCTACGTCTATTCAATAGGATTGCACGGCGCCGGCATTGATGTTGCCGGTAATTCGCCATTCGGCTATCCCATGATTATGTTTGGTCACAACAAGACGATTTCCTGGGGTAGCACCTGGGGTGCGAGTGATATCGTCGATATTTTTCGGGAGCAGCTGAACCCGAATAATTCCAATCAGTATCTCTACAAAGGTCAGTACATCGATTTTGAATATCGAACTGAACAGGTGGAG